>JBAXGJ010000335.1:0-1853 GCA_037139475.1 Actinomycetes bacterium | reverse complement strand
GACGAAGCTACTGCGTTGATAAATGTCATCAGCGGCCGCGAAGCCTAACCGATGTACCCGTCTACTCCGCTAGTTGAGCGCGGCCTTCCCGACAGCAGCTCCTTCGGCGGTGGAGAGCCGTTTCAGTGCAGCAGTGAAGGCTGAGTCGCTCGCCGCAGCGAGCTCGTCAGAGCTATTGACCTGCATCTGGACGTCTACCGACTTTTTGCTCAGTTTGCCAGTCACGGTGCAGGTGAATGCCTGCTCCTTCTGAACGTCGCTCGGGCAGCTCATGTCAACACCAGCGCCTTTCGCAGCTGAATCGGTAATGCCCGCGGAACTGAGCGCAGACTGAATCTGCCCGTTGACCTGCTTATTGAAGTTGTTTACTGCCTCAGTCGGGTCATATCCGCCGCAAGCAGCGAGCGCGATGGTTGCTACGGCTGCTGCGATAACTGCTGCGAACTGCTTGGTCATCAAGGAGTCCCCTGTCTCCAGCGTTGGTGAGTGCGCCACAATTTCACAGCGCCCAGACAGAGTCAACAGTACATCGAGCAGATCAGTTTGCAGCTGGCCGCAGCGAAAGCGGACCGCTAACGGATGAGCGTTTGCAGCCCGCCATCCCGCAAGAACTCCCTAGTTGACCGTGAAGTCTGAGTACATCCCTGACTGGTAATGGCCTGGAAGAGCGCAAACAAAGACATAGTGGCCAGCTACAAGGTTCTTGACTGTCAGCGTCTTCGACGCTCCTGGTGCGATCGATGAAATTTCGCCCTTCGCTCCTGCGATGTCGTCATCCGGGTTCTGCTTCGCGAGCGCCGTGTTGGCTGGCTTGTTGGTCTTGATCAAGGTCAGCTGATGCTTAACGTTGCCGCTGTTAGTCACATTGAACGTGACCGTTCCAGCCGGCGCCGATGGAGGCGTCGCAGCGATCTTGAAGTCCGTCAGCGTGACTGGCACGGTGCTCGCACCATTCGCTGCGGCGGTCGTTGTGCTCGCGGTCGTGCTTGCCGCCGTGCTCGCAGCGGTGGACGAGGTGCTGGTTGAGCTGCTGCCACAGGCTGACAGCCCGGCGGTAACTAGTAGGACAGCCGCAGCTGTAATTGCTGCGGGGCGAACCGTGTGCTTGGTCATATCTGCTCCTCTATCCCGGTCCTTTAGACCGAGGCCTTAGATCGGCTTGCGCTCGCTTCACCAAGTGCACGGCCGCTTAACCGGCGACGCTACTCACGCGCTGGCAAAGGGCAGGCAAAGCTTTCGGGAACAGCGTCAGCTAAGGACTGCGCTAGCCCTGTGCGTGGGGCAACACGTAGAAGAACGCGCGTGCCCGTAGGTCCGGATTGGAGTTATCTACGTCACTGTCGCGGTGGCAGAGCGTGGCCCCCTTGGGAGCGCCGATGCCTTCCGGGTGGTGCAGGACGCGCCAGCCGACCGGGCAGTAGCGCTTGAGGTCGGTCCAGCTGGTCCTGATCATCATCTGGAGAACGTCGCTGCAGGAGGCGTCATCAACGCGGAGATTGACGGCAGCCGCCGCTCCCCCGCAGGCCTGAGATCGCTTAACCTCCGAGCGCAGCTCGCGCCGGTTCTTCGCCGAGATCCGCTTGTTCAGCATCTCGGTCGTGGGAGGAGACGACTTGTGATCACGTGATCGCGCGGCCACGGCGCCGCTCCCGCGAAGGCTGGCGGCACGACCGGGCACCGCGAGCTCGACCCTTCGGGGCGCCCGAGCAGAGCGGGCAGCCCGGCCGGTGATCGTCAGCGTGATTGTGGCGTCGTTGCCCTTGCCGCCGGAGGTTGCGCAGGAGTATCCCTGCCGCGGCTGGCAGGAGTAAGAGTTCGAGCCGATCAGCGGATTCGAGAAAGAGAAGATCACA
>JBAXGJ010000334.1:0-1858 GCA_037139475.1 Actinomycetes bacterium | reverse complement strand
CAGCGGCGGCCACGTCGCTTCGCTCTGTTACGACGAGCGGCTCGACCCGTTCGGCGCCTGCCGCGTCTGCATGGTTGGCGTTGAAGGCGCGCCCGGCCCGCTCCCTTCCTGCACGACGCTCTGCCGCGAAGGGATGGAGATTTCGACGACCGACGAAACCGCGCTACGCGTTGCCCGCGCCGTCGTCGAATTGGTCCTCAGTGAGCTGCCCGAAGCGCCCGGGGAGCACACCGCGCTGGCCGTCGTGGCCAAGCAGCTGAATGTGACAAAGACGCGCTGGACCGGCGCCGTGCACGAGAAGGACGAAGATCTGCGCCATCCATACCTCGCTTTCCGCCACGAGCTCTGCATTAGCTGCGGTCGCTGCGTGCGCGCCTGCGACGAAGTTCAGGGCGCCTTCGCGCTGACCGTCACAGGCCGTGGCTTCTCATCAAACGTCGCCGCCGGCGTTGACAGCGGCTTCGCCGAATCGTCCTGCGTCTCCTGCGGCGCCTGCGCTGACACGTGCCCAACCGACGCGATAGTAGAATTAAGGCTTCTGGAACTAGCAATCGAGCAGAACGGTTCAGGGGAATAAAGCGATGAGCAAGACAACCGAATCCACTGTCAGCACTACCTGCGGCTACTGCGGCGTCGGCTGCCGCCTGGAGGTTCACCCTGAGAACGGTGTGATCGCCTCGATCAGCCCGGCGATGGACGGCCCCGCCAACAAGGGCCACACCTGCCTCAAAGGCCGCTTCGCTCACCAGTTCACGCGCTCCGACGAGCGCCTAACCACGCCGCTGATCCGCGAGGGCGACGGCTTTCGTGAAGCAACCTGGGACGAGGCCTTCGAGCGGATCGTCTCCGAGTTCACGCGGATCAAGCGCGACCACGGCCCAGACGCAATCGCCGGCCTCGCCTCCTCGCGCGCAACCAACGAGGACTGCTGGGCGATGCAGCGGCTGATCCGCGCCGCCGTCGGCACCAACAACATCGACAACTGCTCGCGCGTCTGCCACTCGCCAACTTCGTTCGCAATGCGGCGCTGCTTCGGCTACTCCGGCGCGACCGGCACCTTCAATGACATCGAGGCCGCCGACGCGGCAATCCTGATCGGCGCCAACGCGACCGACGGCCACCCAGTAGTCGGCGCACGAATCAAGCAGGCGGCGATTAACGGGATGAAGCTCGTGACCGTTGACCCGCGCCGGATTGAGCTGGCCGATTACGCCGAGCTGCACTGCTCAATGCGCCCGGGCACCAACGCCGCCGTGATCCTCGGCCTCGCCAACGTCGTGATGACCGAAGGCTTGACCGACGAGAAGTTCATCGCCGAACGGACCGAAGGCTACGAAGAATTTGCCGCGCTGCTGGCCGAGTACCCGCCTGAGGAAGTAGAGCGGATCACCGGCATTCCCGCCGATGACATTCGCACCACGGCGCGGATCTACGCGACGGCTGAGAACGCCTGCCTGATCTGGGGCCTTGGCGTAACCGAGCAGCGCTACGGCTCCGAAGTAGTGCAGCTGATGTGCGGCCTGGCGATGATGACCGGCAAGGTCGGCCGCCTTGGCTCAGCGCTGCTGCCGCTGCGCGGGCAGAACAACGTTCAGGGATCGTCCGACATGGGCGCCGTGCCTGACACCTTCTCCGGCTACCGCCCCGTCAGCGACGAGACCGTTGCGGCGATGTTTGAAGAGCGCTGGGGTGTGAGCCTCTCGCGTGAGAAGGGGCTAACGATCCCGAAGATGTTCGACGCCGCAATCGCCGGCGATCTGAAATCAATGTTCATCTTCGGTGAGGACGTCGCCCAGACCGACCCAAATACGACGCACGTGATCCACGCGCTCGAATCGCTCGAGTTCCTTGTCTGCCA
>JBAXGJ010000333.1:0-1863 GCA_037139475.1 Actinomycetes bacterium | reverse complement strand
AAGCGCAGGTCGGCGTCTACCGGCTCGCCGTCTTGATCAGAACGAACGATCCGTCCGCTGAGGCCGATGCGCCGACCACCCACGTCAGTGGTAGCTGGCCAACCGAGTCGAGCTGCGAGCGGCCGCCGGTGAACTGCGGATCGGCGAGCCGGTAGACGCCGACCTGCGCTTCGCGCTTGGAGATAATTGTCAGCGCTCCGTCGGAGCCGACGGCCAGCGACTCGGCATCGCGCGGGCCGCCAGGGTAGGTCAATCGCTGCGAACTCACGGCGCCGGCGTTAATCGTCACCGGCGCTCCACCTGCACGCGGGAGCGTTGGCTCAGCCACGCGGTAGATCGTCACTGAGCCGCGCACTGCGGTGTTGTCGCCGATGTCGGCAATGTAAAAAGCATCGTTGCCGTCGGCGTCAGGCGCGATCGCCAGGTCTTCCCAATCGGTAGCGGTAACGCCAGGGAGCCCGAACGTGGCGCGCAGCGCTCCGGTCGCCGCGTCAATCGCGAATAGGCGGGCGCGGTCGCCGCTGTCGTTGTGGGTCCAGTAGACGCCGGGATTGACTGCGCTCTCGGCGAGGCCCGAGGCTTCGGTCAGGTCTGGGGCATTGACGGTTGGTGCGCCGATCAGCTGAGGCAAGAGATCTGCGAAGGGTGAGCCCGGGTCAACCGGTGAGTCCGGGGCAGCTGGTGCACTGTCGATCGGTAGATCAGGACTGTCAGGCTGTGTGCTGGAGCCGCCCCCGCCCGTGCCTGGCTTCTGCCCGCCACCACTCGACGGGGCACCAGCTCCCGGCGCCGACGAGCTGGACCTGGGCGCAATCTGAAGCGTGCCGGAGATCACGGCGCGGCCGCGCGCGCGAATCTCGAGCACGACGCGGCCTGTCGGAAGCTGAGGCAGCTCAAGGTAGGTCGCTTCGGTGGCGCGGAGGTTGACACTTGCCGACTTGCTGACGGCCCGTGGCCGCGTTGACCAACGCAGCGAGCGAAGCTGCCCCGCACGGACCGCGGCAACGCTCACGTGAACGTTGCTGCTCGCCCTCAAAGTCAGCGCGATCGGCTTGCCGGCCCAAGCTTGCGGAACGCTGAAGGAAGCGTAGATATTGGCTCTCCCTGCGCTGAGCGAAAGCCGCCGCGGTGCGATCGTCGCCCGGCGGCCGTCGTTGCGGAGCAGCGCGATCTGGCCAGCCGCCACATTCCCCGCGGCAGGCTTGGCGGTGCCTGCTGCTCCCGCCGAAGGGGCGAGCACCAGCAGCGCTGCGGCAGCACAGGAAGTGAGCAGCACGCGATCTTTGATCACGCTCGTCATCTGCCTCTCTGAAACCCGCCAACGAGCAGTTAGTTGCGGCAAATTAGGCACCCGACGGCTGCGGCTTTTTACGATCCGCCTTTGATGCCATAGAATCGAGACAATGCGCAAGGTCGACAAGTACGCGAACCTCGTTGCCGTCTTCGGTCCTGTGATCGTTCTGATCGCCTTGATCCCAGTCGCGATCAACCACGACCTGCTTGCTTGGAGCGACCTGATCGTGTTCACCGTGATGTACCTCGTCTGTGGCCTTGGGATCACAGTTGGCTACCACCGCTTGCTCACACATCGCTCGTTCGAGACCTACAAGCCGATCGAATACATGTTCGCGATCTTCGGATCGATGGCGATCCAAGGCGGGCCGATGGATTGGGTTGCTGACCACCGCAAGCATCACGCCCATTCGGATGTCGAAGGCGACCCGCACAGCCCGCACGTTGGCCACGGCTCGGGCGTGTTTGGCGCGGTTCGCGGCCTCTGGCACGCGCACGTTGGTTGGACCTGGCGAGTGCACGGAATGGCGACGCACAAGAAGTACGCGATCGATCTGAGCGAAGACCGCG
>JBAXGJ010000332.1:0-1863 GCA_037139475.1 Actinomycetes bacterium | reverse complement strand
ACGCCACTCCCTGCCTGATTAAGAGGAAGCCAGGCTCGCTTCACACGCGCGAGGTCGCTGGTTCGAACCAGCCGTGCCCATCAAGAGCCCCGGGTCGATCAATAAAACCTTCGACTCGGGGCAACTGCGCCGCAGATAACACTTCTCCTGCACCGGACCAACCGTTAAGAACTGAATTTCCCAGCGCTCAGCTCTTCGCCTTGGTCGACGCCGCGTTCTTGGCGAGGTAGCGGCGATAGAGCCAGCGGTCGCTGTAATAGCTAAACGGGACATAGAAAACGAACGCCACCGCAACCCCTATCCACGTATACGTAGTCGAGGTCTTAAGCACCAGCAAATTAATCAATACCCAAAGCGTGACGAAGCCGATTCCCCCAATCGCAGCCCTGCCCCAACTTGGCGGGCGCGGGTTGTAGCCAAAACGCCCTTTACCGGTGCCCGGCGCCTCAACCTCTCCAGCGTCGTTATCGCGATCCCCCGAGCTACCTTCACTATCCATCTGAGTCATCTGAATTCGGAGATTAGAGCATTCTGGGGCGTCACTCTGTTGCGGAAGATGACGGCTGCGGATAGCGACTCGGGAGCGCGCTTCCGCGTTTCGGTAGCAACGCATTAGCAACCACCCTGAAGCCCCCGTCAACGCGGCGATTCGAACCAGCCGTGCCCATTTCAGGCCGAACGTGACATGGCGCGGCAGAGAGCAACACCTCTCGGCAGCCCTTCTATAATCGCTGTATAGATCGAAGAATTCTCGCCACCGTAACCGTCGCCACCGTAACCCTCGCCGCAGTAATTGCGTCCGGCTGCGGTTCGATGGCCGATCACTCATCACACATGTCGGCGGGCGGTAACGCGACGACCATGAATCACATGGACTCGGGCGGCGGGGACATGTCCGACCCGATGTTCACCGCCGAGATGATTCCCCACCATCAGGCCGCGATCGACATGGCGGCGCTTGCTCAGACCCGGGCAGAGCATCCACAGATCAAGACTCTGGCCGCCGAAATCGCCAGCGCCCAGGCGTCAGAGATTGCACTGATGAAGAAGGTGGGCAAAGAGAACGGCTGGGATCCGAATGCCAAAATGAACCATTCAGGTGGGGACGGCATGTCGGACCACGAAATGGGGATGGACATGGACGTGTCCGAGCTCAAAGCAGCGAACCCCTTCGACAAGACCTTCATCGAAATGATGGTCCCCCACCACGAAGGAGCAATCCGCATGGCTAGCCACGAACTTTCGCGTGGCTCGAATCCAGAGATCCGCTCACTGGCCAAGCGGATCATCGCCTCGCAGACCGAGCAGATCAAGCAGATGCGCGAGTGGTACAGCTCCTGGTACGGCAAGACTCTTGGTTGATTACCGCGCCGCGCGCTGGGCGGGACTAAAATCAGCCGGCTCGCTATGGTCAAACCTCGTTCATGAAGAGCGCAAGAGAACCGAACGGAGAGCACACCTCAATGTCTTCAGAAGAAAAGGGCTATTGGCTCGTCACGGCAGTTGTGACCGACCCAGCGGAGTTCCAGAACTACACCTCAGCGGCTGGGCCCGTGATCGCTCAGGCTGGCGGCAAGGTCTTGGCTCGCGGCGACGTATTTGAAGTCGTTGAAGGAAGCTCGCCGGGCCGACCGTTCGTGATCGAGTTCCCCAGCTACGAAGCAGCAAGCGAATGCTTTGAATCTGACGGATACCAAGCCGCGATTGCGCTCCGTGAAGGTAGCGCAACGTTCGACATCGTGATCGTAAAAGGCTTCGTGCCGCCAGCGCCGGAGTAATAAAATCAGCGCTACGTCGCGGGCCGCACCGTCACGATTGCCGGGAAAGACTCAGATACAATTCCAGCAGGCACGCTCGCTGCTA
>JBAXGJ010000331.1:0-1867 GCA_037139475.1 Actinomycetes bacterium | reverse complement strand
GGGCAGGTCGTCAACGAAGACGATCTCCCCGGCCGGTAGCGCGAGCCGCTCAATCGCGATCTCGTAGATCGCTTCGTCTGGTTTGCGAACACCCTCCTGGCCACTGATCACGACCGCGTCGAAGAGCTCCGGCAGCTGGTCGTGCGGGTAGCGCTCCACGCCCCACGAGTTTGAGAGCAGGCCGGTGCGGATCCCGCTAGCGCGCGCTATGCGAATCGCCTCGAAGATCTCCTCCTCGGCGACGATCGCGCCGAAGACGCGGTCAACGAGGCCGGGGGTGCGTTCGGGTGAGAGCTCCAGCAGTGCAGCTAGCCGTATTTCAAACTCCGGCTCGGTGATAACGCCGGTCTCCAGTTCGACCAGTGCTTGGCGGCCGTCGGGATCGGCGGCGAAGAGCTCGCGCACGCGCAGCGGGTCGATCCCTTCGTTCTGACAGAAGATCTGAAAACCAGCGAAGACGTCGCTCGTTAGCACGCCGCCCCAATCGAGCAGCAGGCCGCGCGGCGCTGGCTCAGGCGCCATCGCTGAGCGCCCGCGCGCGGCTCGCAAGTTCAACCACGCCGTCGCCGAACTGGGCCAAGAATGGATCATCGGTTGAGCCCGCGACCGCGCGCTTGTAGTTGCCTTCCATGAAGACGACCGTCTTCCAAAGCGCCAGCGTCTGGTACCAGCGGATGTCTGTCATCTCGCGGCCCGAGCGTTCTTCGTAGCGGGCGATCAAGTCGGCGCGCAGCGGGAAGCCTTCGTCGCGCGTCATCGAGTTCAGCTCAAACATTCCCAGTGGCGGGTCATCGCGGTCAACGTAGAGCGTCGCGAAGTAGCCAAGGTCGGCGAGCGGGTCGCCGATCGTCGCCATCTCCCAGTCGAGGATCGCTTCCAGCTTGGTCGGGCTGCTCGCCGCGTAGATCACGTTGCCGATCCGGTAGTCGCCGTGGACGATCGTCGCCGGGCCCGACTCCGGCATGTTTGCGGCCAGCCACTTGCCGACAGTGTCAACGTCTTCAAGCTCGCGCGTGCGGTTGTGTTCCCAGAGTCCACCGAAGCGGCGCAACTGGCGCTCGAGGTAGCCGGTCGGCTTGCCGAAGCCCTCCAGCCCGGCGGCCTCCCAGTCGACGCCGTGCAGCTCGACCAGCGAATCGATCAGCTCCTCGCCGAGCTTTTGGCGCTGCGCTGCGTCGTCAAAGATCGCTGGCAGCTCTGTGCTGATCACTTCACCATCGACGTGTTCCATGATGAAGAAGGGTGCGCCGATGATCGCCTCCTCGTCGCCGACGGCGAGAACCTTCGGCACGCGCGCGGCGGTCGGCCCGAGCGCGCCGATCACGCGCGCTTCGCGCAGAACGTCGTGTGCGCTCGGCGGCAGCGGCCCGCGTGGCGGGCGGCGCAGAATGAAGCGGGCATCGCCGCGCGTGACGGCGTAGGTGACATTCGAGTGGCCGTCGCCGATCGGCGCGATCTCCAGCTCGCCTTCGCCGATCCCGGCCGAGTCAAGGAACTGAAGCAGCGGATCGAGCACGACCAGCGGCGGGCGCTCGTTGGCCTCGCCTTCGGCGTGGCTGCGGACAATGTCGTCGCTGGCTATTTCGTGAAGTGACATCGAGCGCATAAAGCTACCCGTCCCAGCTGGGCGGAGTCCTTTACCCTGCGCAGGAATGGCACAGCAACTGTGGCTACTGCGGCACGGCGACGCCGAACCGCACGGTACGCGCGATGACCATGACCGCAAGCTCAGCGAGCGCGGCGTTGAGCAGGCGCGCGCGGCCGGCAAGGCGCTGGCGGCGCTCGGCTTTGAGCCAACGGCCGTTCTGACCAGCCCAAAGGTCCGAGCCCGCGACACCGCCGCCGAAGCCTGCGGCGCTCTGCTCTT
>JBAXGJ010000330.1:0-1874 GCA_037139475.1 Actinomycetes bacterium | reverse complement strand
CGTAGAGGAAGCTGTTCGGCGAGGAGAACAGCGACATGATGATGAACGGTGCGAATGCAGCGATCGGCGAATTTAAGATTCGGCCAATTCCGCTTGGCCCTGCCTCTGCAGTTGTCATAGCGAGCAACCTACGCCTCGGGGCGGCTATAAGCAAATAACCAGTCCGCGCCGCCGCTACTTCAGGTCGCGCGTGATGAAACGTGCCGAGCCGGCACCGATAACAACGACGAGCCAGCCGGCCGCGGTTATCAGCGCCACGCCCAGTGCCAGCGTAGGAGCTTCACCGCCCAGTGATGAGCCGCCGGACGTAATGTTGCCGATCGCCGTTGCCGCCGAGTTGAAGCTGTACTTGCCGACCGTTGGGATTAGCTGCAGCGCCGGGTCGACGAGCAGCGAGAAGACGAGCGCTCCGACGAGCCCTGCCGTGTAGCTGCGGAAGAGCAGCGCTAAACCGAAAGCGAAAGCGCCCCAGAGCAGCGACCGCAGCAGCAGACTGATCGAATTGTCGAGCTCCGTCGTGAACGGGAAACTGACCGAACCAATCGATGCCATCAGCGCCTCGATCAGCAGCGACAGCGCCAAAACGACCAGCGTGTAAACAAGGATCAGCAGCAGCGCGGAAGCGAATTTCACGGCGAGCAGGCGCAAGCGCGATGGCTGCACGGTCGCCGCCAGGCGCATCGTCTTGCTGGCGAACTCAAGCCCAATCATCCACGCCCCGAGCACGATTGCACCGACACTGACGGCAATTGATGCTGCCGTCGCCGGCGCATCGTAATAGGCCGAAGCATTCGTCCCGGTCGGCCCAACAATCGCCACGATTACGGCGGCAACCACGACCAGCGCTAGCGAGATGATCAGCGCCAATCGCGGCGCAGGCATGCTGCGGATCTTCAGTAGCTCGGCGGCGAACATCTTCAGCTCGCCCCCTCGTCGGCCGAGGTCAAATCAAGGAAGACCGACTCAAGGTCGGCCGTCTGCGGCCTTAGCTCGTCGGGGTAGACGCCGGCGTCGGCGAGCACTTTGGCGACGACCGAGCCCGGCTGGTCGCCGCTGTCAACGCGGATCTCTCCGCTCTCAAACGCCGTCGTGGCAACTCCCGCGGCGTTGAGCGCGGCGATCGCTGCGTCACCGTTGCCGGCCGGCACGCGCAAAAGAATGCCGCTCGTCGTAATGATCGAAGCTATCGGCCCTTCGGCGATCAGCTTCCCTTCGCGGATGATCACGATCTCATCGACGGTACGTTCGATCTCATCGAGCACGTGCGAGGAAACCAGCGCCGTCATCCCGCGCGAAGGCAGCGAGCGGATCAGCTCGCGCATCTCAACTACGCCCTCCGGGTCCAGCCCGTTGATCGGCTCGTCGAGCACGACCAGCTCCGGCTCATGGACCAGGGCCAGCGCCAAGCTAATCCGCTGGCGCATCCCGAGCGAGAAGCTCTTCACCTTGTCCTCGGAGCGCGACGAGAGGCCAACCGTCTCGAGTACTGCATCGATCTTCGGGTCGCGGCGACCGATGCCGAAGCCGGCGCACTGAATCGCGACGTTTTGGCGCGCGGTAGCACGCTCGTAGAGAGCGGGCAGCTCAATGTGCGAACCGGTGCGACGAACCGCGTCAGCGAAAGCGGCGGTTCCTTGCATAGCGCCGAAGAGCTCGATCTGCCCACTGTTCGGCGTCGCCAAGCCAAGAAGCAGCTTCATCGCCGTTGATTTGCCAGCGCCGTTTGATCCAAGCAGCCCTGTGATCGACCGTTCGGCAACCTCGAAGCCGAGCCCGTCGACCGCGTTGCGCGAGCCGTAAGACTTGGTTACCGAATCGAAGCTAAGAACCGAGCTTGCCACCGGCCGCAGAGTACTCCCTCCGCTGGCCTCGCT
>JBAXGJ010000329.1:0-1874 GCA_037139475.1 Actinomycetes bacterium | reverse complement strand
GCCGACACGCCAACGGCGGCGCGCGCCGGTGGCTCGCTGGGGAAAAACTCGGCGTAAACCTCGTTCACTGCGGCGAAGCGGGCTATGTCGGTCATGTAGACGGTGCAGCGAACCGCGTCCTCAAGCTTCGCGCCGGCTGCCTCGCAGACGAGCTGCAGGTTCTCAAGGCAGCGGCGCGCCTGCTCGGCTGGCGTCTCGCCAACGATCTCGCCGGTTGCCGGGTCGAGCGGGATCTGGCCGGAGCAGAACAGCAGCCCATTGGCTGAGACAGCGTGGGAGTACGGGCCGACTGCGGCCGGGGCTGACTGCGCGTCAAATGTCCTTCGATCGCTGCTCATAAACGCAAAAATAGCACTCTGAGCGGGGCAAAGCTGCCTACAAACTTCTACAAACGTTGCTGATGCCGCGCACGCTAGCGTTCTACGCGTGGCAAATGCGTTGAAAGCCGAAACATCCCCGTACCTGCTCCAGCACGCCGAGAACCCGGTTGATTGGTTGCCGTGGGGGGAGGAAGCGCTCGCGCGCTCACGCGAGCTAGGGAGGCCAATGTTGGTTTCGATTGGCTATTCGGCCTGCCACTGGTGCCACGTGATGGAGCGCGAATGCTTTGAGAACGCCGATATCGCCGCGCTGATGAACGGGAACTTCGTCTGCATCAAGGTCGACCGCGAGGAGCGGCCCGATGTGGACGCGATCTACATGGAAGCAGTGCAGGCGATGACCGGTCAAGGCGGTTGGCCGCTGAACGTTTTCCTCACCCCCGACCAGCTTCCGTTCTACGGCGGCACCTACTTCCCGCCGCAGCCGCGGCAGGGAATGACTTCCTGGCCTCAGGTCTTGACCGCGATCGCCGAGGCTTGGGCGGAGCGCGGCGAAGAGATCGCCGAGCAGGCCGAGGCCGGGCTTGAACGCCTCTCGGGCGCCGCCAAGCTTGTGGCGAGCGAGGATCCGCTCGACGCCGCACTGCTGACCGAAGCGCTGGAGCGGCTGGCGCTGCCGTTCGATGCAATCAACGGCGGCTGGGGCTCGGCGCCGAAATTCCCGAACGCCAGCGCGATCGAATTCCTGCTGGCGCGCGACGAACCTGCGATGGCGCTTCAGAGCCTGCGCTCAATGGCTTCGGGCGGAATCTTCGACCAGGTTGGCGGCGGCTTCTCGCGCTACAGCGTTGATGCCGCTTGGACGGTGCCGCACTTCGAAAAGATGCTCTACGACAACGCGCTACTGGCGCGCGCCTACCTGCACGGCTGGCAGGTCAGCGGCGACGAGATCCTGAAGCGAACATGCGAGGAGACGCTGGACTGGGCGCTGAGCGAGATGCTGGCGCCCGAAGGCGGCTTCTACAGCGCGCTCGATGCTGACTCCGAGGGAGTAGAGGGCAAGTTCTACGTCTGGCCGCTGGAAGAGCTGCGCGCCGCTTTGGGCGATGACGCCGACGCGGCGATCGCTTGGTTCGGTGCCAGCGCGGGCGGCAACTTTGAGGGCCTCAACATCCTGGAGTCGCGCGGCGCCGAGCCTGCGCCAGCGGTGCGCCTGCGGATTCGCGAGCGACTGCTGGAGGTTCGCGCGGGCCGCGTTCGCCCGGGCACCGACGACAAGCGCCTAACGAGCTGGAACGGGCTGATGATCAGCGCGCTGGCTGAGGCCGGCGCCGTGCTCGGCCGTGCGGATTACCTTGCCGCCGCGCGCGGCACAGCGAACTTCCTGATCACGCAGATGCGCGACGAGAATGGTCGCCTGCTGCGCAGCTTCAACAAGGGTGAGGCAAAGCTGCGCGCCTACCTTGAAGACCACGCGATGCTGCTCGAAGGGCTGCTGGCGCTCTACGAGGCGACCTTTGAGCCGCAGTGGTACCTCGCCGCAGTGGCAGAGGC
>JBAXGJ010000328.1:0-1877 GCA_037139475.1 Actinomycetes bacterium | reverse complement strand
GCGCCTCGTAGGGCAGGCGGCCGGAGAGGAACTGGTAGCAGACGACGCCGAGCGCGTAAATGTCGGAGCGCGGGTTGGAGCCGTGGCCGCTGGCCTGCTCGGGGGAGAGGTAGGCAGCAGTGCCGAGCACCGAACCGACCTGCGTGATCGAAGATTCCTCGCTCAGCGCTTTGGCGATTCCGAAGTCGGCCAGTTTGACTACGCCGTCGCGCGAGCGCAGCAGGTTGCCAGGCTTGACGTCGCGGTGGATCACGCCGCTGCGGTGGGCGTAATCGAGGCCGCGGCAGGCTTGCGAGAGAATCCCCACCGCTTCGGGCACATCCAGAGTTCCTTCGGCAGCGAGAATTTCAGCGCCGGAGCTGCCTTCGACGTACTCCATCACGATGTACTGGCGGCCGCTCTCTTCATCGAGCCCGAAGTCGTAGACCTGAACGATGTTTGGGTGAACCAGCCGCGCCGCTGAGAGCGCTTCGCGCCGAAAGCGCGTTACGAACTGCTCATCGTCTGCAAGGTGCTCGGCCAGCAGCTTGATTGCCACCTTGCGTTCGAGCCGTCGATCGGTAGCCAGCAGTACGGTCGACATGCCGCCGCTGCCGAGCCTCTCTCCTAGTTCGTACCGCCCGGCCAATATCCGTTCTGTCATCGCGCTTTCGCCTTAACCGTTTGGAGTGATGCCGCCATTGTCGGGCGGCGTCGTTGTAGTCGTTGGCGTCGTCGTTGTAGTCGTTGGCGTCGTCGTCGTGGTCGTCGTAGTTGGCGTCGTCGTCGTTGTAGTTGGCGTGGTCGTCGTGCTCGTAGTCGTCGGCGTCGTGATCGGCTTTGGCTTCGCCTCAAGGCACTGAACTGGAACGCTCGTCGCGAGTCGCTGCAGCCCATCAGCGATCCGTGATCGCAGCTCGCTGTTGACGCTCGACGGAAGCTGATTGAACTGATTCTGGGCGTCGGATAGGGCTGAGTTTGCCGCTTCGCAGTCACCAGCTGCGGTCGCATCGGCGACCTGGCCGATCGATTGATCGAGCGCCGAGGAGTTTGATTGGGGGATTAGATCGGCGCTCGAGCCGCAGCCCGCGATCGCAGCCGAAGAGGCCAAGATGCAGCCAAATAATCTGAAGCGAGAGGTTTTCATCGCTATTGACCGTACTGGAGCCGGTCGGCCAATGAGTCAGGTAACCGAGCTGCACGGATCGCCGCCGCCGCTCCCGCAACGTCATATTGAGTCCGTTGCCAGATGACGGCGGAGCTCTCGGTATCGAGTAGCAACCAGGCTGCGCGCGGGTCGCCGTCACGCGGCTGCCCGACGCTGCCGGGGTTCAGCAGCCAGCGGTCTTTGCTGGCGTCAACAGTGTTACCGCCCCGTCGCGCTTCGCCGGTAGCCAGTTCAGTTTCGGTCCGGTGGAAAGCGAGCGCCACGTGGCTGTGGCCGATCAAGCCGATTCGTGTGCGCATCGTGTCGAAGCAGAGGTCGGCCAAGAGCGTGTTGATCACGTATTCCCAAACCGGATCGCGCGGGCTGGCGTGGAAGAGGCCTACCTCATCGGCCGTTGCCTTCGACGGGAGCGATGAGAGCCACTCCAGCTCGGAGTCACCGATCACGTCAAGCGTCCAGCGCGCTGCAAGCGCTGCTCCGCGTGAAAAGTCGTCGAGCTTTAGTTCTCCAGTCACAGCAAGGTCATGGTTACCGGCGAGGCAGACCGAAGCGTGCTCGCGCACGAGCTGAACGCAGTCATTAGGGTCGGCGCCATAGCCGACGAGGTCGCCTAGGCACCAAACTTCGTCGGCGCCGATCGCGTCAACGGCCGCCAGAACGGCCTCTAAGGCCTGACGGTTGGCGTGTATGTCGGAGATAACGGCTACTCGCATCGCAATAAAAGTTCACT
>JBAXGJ010000327.1:0-1885 GCA_037139475.1 Actinomycetes bacterium | reverse complement strand
TGCGGAACACGCCCAGATGACCGGCGAGCCAGAATCCGCCAACCAACAGCACGACTCCACCGAAGAGCGCGACGATGGCGCCAACCCGCGACACCTTGAGCACCGCGGCGATCTCCACCGCCGACCGTCGTCGCCGTGCCACCTCGAATGCGGATCCCGCCGTGATGATGCCACCGACGAACGCGAAGGCACCCAACAGATGAACCAGCAAACCGATGCGTTCTGCGCTCACAGGAGATGCCTCACGGCGGCCACCCGAGCGGGTGAATCAACGACGGCACCGCTGTCGCTCCGATCAATGGAACCAGCGTCATCTCTTCCGTCGCGCACGCCTGCGCCTCGGCGTAGGGCCTGTTCATCTGGCGAGACTTGGCGATATCAATCACCCCAATCGACCCGCGACGCAATTCTTCCTCTCAAAGCAAACGGCCCGGCACGTCTGAGCCCCAGTGGCCCAGACGTGCCGGTCATGCTCAGCCCTTGAAGGTCACCGTCTTGGCGAAGTTGTCATCCGTGGTAACCATCGTCACGGAGTACTTGTTCACGCCGCGAACGTCCGGGATCGAAGTCCGCCCGAAGCCGAACCGCGAAAGCTTCACCGTCTTGATGACCTTCTTCCCAAGCTTTATAACTGCGTGATCGGCAGGTGTCCCCGGAAGCACGACCTGGCGCCGGTACGTGGGCGCCAACGTGTTCTGGAACGACGCGTTGCGATCGGCATTGATGCTGACACAGATCTGCCCGGCAACGGGGCGCCTGATCTTTACCGAGAGGTCAGTCGCGCGCTTGATGACGACCGGCGCTGCCAGCGTGGCCTTGTACAGCACACGCTCGGTAGCTCCCACGGCGATGTTCTTCTGCACGACGCTGGCGCCATCCGTCGACTGACTGAAGCGGCCGAAGATCCAGGTGCCCGACGCGCGGGGCGACACCGACATCTCCCGGCGTTCTCCCGGCGCCTGCCCCGTGGCCGTATAGCTCGAGAGCCGCAGCTCATACCGCGTAGCGAACGTATTGGTGGCGGGATTGAACACGGTCCTGGAGGCCGTCGACAGGCTGCCCTGGTTAATCAGCCGGCTGTCAAGATTCATGCTGAGGGAGTAGTCCTGCGAGTTGTACGTAAAGCCCTGACACGAGACCACCGAATCGGGAACGATGAAGTACCCCTCCTGATTCCACTCGTAGGAGTACCTGCTCTTGAGATTGACCGTGCAGGCGGGGGCCGCCGAGGTCGCCCTGACCACAGTGAAGGGCGCTGCGAGCACGAGTCGGTAGTTGAGGCCGCCACTCACGAGGTAGTAGTTATTCTCGCCGAAGTATTGAGGCGAGACTTGGGTGGACGTCGTTGGCTCAGCCAAGCCGCTGAAAAAGCTCATCGAAAGCCGGAGCACATAGTTGCTCTCCAGCGCATTCGAGGCGGGGTTGTACACCTGGTTCTCGAACCAACTCAGACTCGGCCCGTACCCGCCCACTGTTGTTGTGAACGAAGGATTGAATAAGGGAAACGACGCCCGACTGAACGCGACCGGGGATGGACATGCAACCGCGCTGGACGGGATGTCCGCATTAAGGGTTCCCTCTGGATTGGCCGAGTACGTCGGTGCCAGCGAAATGACGCAGGGGTCCGGCTGGAACACGACGGTCGTCTGGGCACTGGCGATACCAGCGCACCCAACCAGTACGGCGCCCGCAGCGACTGCCTGGCGAGAAAACTTGTTCACGAGGGGAACCTTTCGATCGATTAATTCAGATTACCGGTGCCTTCGGGGCAGTGTCCTCTGCCCCACCCCGTGCAGTAGAGTTCTCGCCGCTTCGCCGACGTAGCTCAGCTGGTAGAGCACTTCACTCGTAATGAAGGGGTCAGCGGTTCGAATCCGCTCGTCGG
>JBAXGJ010000326.1:0-1891 GCA_037139475.1 Actinomycetes bacterium | reverse complement strand
GCTCACCCCGTGTTCGCAACGGCGCGGTCTATTTTGGCAGCGAAAACGGCACCGTCTACGCGCTTTCGGCCAAGGACGGGAAGACGCGTTGGACTTATCAGGCCGGCGGAGCGGTCAAGGGCGGGGTCGCTTACGCAAACGGCAAACTGTTCTTCGGGGACTACAGCGGTCAGGTAAACGCAATCGATGCTAACAGTGGAAAGTTGCGTTGGAGAAGCGGCGGCGGCGGCGCGTTGGGCATTGGCGACGGTCAGTTCTACGGCACTGCGAGCGTCGCCTTTGGGCGCGTCTACATTGGCAACACAAACAGCAGCGTCTACTCGTTCTCAACTAAAGACGGAGCGCTCGCGTGGCGGGTTAGTACTGGCGGGTATGTCTACTCCTCGGCCGCGGTGGCTGACGTGCCCAAGCTTGGGCCCACTGTCTTCATCGGCTCGTATGACGGGCGACTTTATGCTCTCGACGCCAAGAGTGGAGCAGTTCGCTGGAGCCGCGCTGCGGGCGGCCGGATTTCGGGGGGAATCCAGATAATTGGCGACCTTGTCTTCTACTCAACGCTGGAGAAGAAAACGGCCGCTCTCTCGCTACGCAGCGGCCGCACTATCTGGTCGGTGCGCAAAGGCCAATTTAACCCAGCGATTTCGGACGGCAAACTGCTCTTCTTGAACAGCATCACCGCTCTCTTCGCCTACGAGACGACGACCAATGGGAAACTCAATAGCGTTCCCTCGAAAGGACGCTGACGCTACTCTGCGTCGCTGGCGGCGCGGCGCTCTATCTGCGCGCCAAGCGCCCGTAGTCGCTCGTCGATCCGTTCGTAGCCGCGGTCGATCTGATTGATGTTGCCGATCTCGCTTCTACCTTCGGCGCAGAGTGCCGCGATTAGCATCGCCATGCCAGCACGGATGTCAGGCGAGTCGACGCGCTCACCGCGCAATTTGCTCGGGCCGCTGACGATTGCCCGATGTGGATCACAGAGCGTTATATCGGCGCCCATTAGGACCAGCTTGTCGGTGAAGATGAGTCGGTTCTCAAACATCCATTCGTGGACCATGACCGACCCTTCGCACTGCGTAGCTAGTGCTACAGCTATCGATGTAAGGTCGGCAGGAAAGGCGGGCCACGGTCCGTCCTGAATCTTCGCTTTGTATTCACCGACGTCGCGCGCTGCCACCAGCTTCTGCCCGCCCGGAATCAGAACGTCGCCACCCTCTAGCTCGGTGTGCAGTCCCAGTTTCGAGAAGACGAGGCGGATCATCTGGAGATCGGGCGGGTCGGTGTCGACAATTCGCATCTCTCCCCCTGTCACGCCCGCCAGCGCCATAAATGAGCCGATCTCGATGTGATCGGGGCCAACGGCATGAGTACATCCGTTCAGCTCAGCGCTGCCGCTGACCGTCATCACGTTCGAACCGATGCCTCGAATATCAGCTCCCATCTTGCATAGCATTCGCGCGAGGTCCTGCACATGAGGTTCGCTGGCAGCGTTTCCAATCAGCGTCTCCCCTGGCGTCAGAACTGCTGCCAGTAGTGCGTTCTCGGTCGCCATCACCGATGGCTCGTCCATGAAGATCTGGGCAGCACGCAGGCCGCTGGCCGGGGCTTCGAGCACTATGTCGCGACCGTGGGTCATCGTCGCGCCAAGCGCTCCCAGCGCGTCGAGGTGCGGGTCAAGCCGCCGGCGCCCGATCACGTCGCCACCCGGGGGCGGCATCGATGCCTTGCCGAAGCGAGCCAACAGAGGGCCAGCAAGCAGAAACGAGGCCCTGATCCGCTCTGCCGCGGCCCGGTCGAGCTCGGTCTCGGCGCTTACGTCTTTAGCGCAGAGGGTCACTTCGTTGGGGCCGGTCCATTCGACCGCCACGCCGACTCCGGCGAGCAGAACGAGCAT
>JBAXGJ010000325.1:0-1892 GCA_037139475.1 Actinomycetes bacterium | reverse complement strand
CGTGGCCACTAAAGCCGCGCTCCAAGTCGGAGACGCGGCGCTCGGCCAGCTCGGCGGCGAACGCTTCAGCGCTATCGGCCTGACTGCGCGGGCGATAACGCAGCTCTAGGCCCCCAGGCAGGCCCAGCTCATCGGCTATCTCCTGCGCTGGCGGGCCGACCAGTTCAACCGCTCGCGCGCGCTCAGTTCGTAGCGCTATCGCCAGGCGACCAAGTTCTAGGTCCCAGGTGTCGAGCTCGCTTGGGTCGACTCCTTGGTGACGGATCCGCGCTAGCAGCGCGTTGCGCTGCGCCAGAGCTTGGCCGTATTCACGACGGACGGCGGCTCGCGCCGGCCAGAGCCCGGCGACTAGCTGATCGAGATGGTCGCGGCGCAGCGAAGGCGCTCCCTTAATTAGCTCCAAGCGATCCGGCAGGAAGACGCAGGCCAGTGGCCGGAAGGGAACGTCAACCAAGCGCTCGACCGGGCCGCCGTCGGCCGTTACGTGGCGCGGCTGGCCGGGCTCAAAGCCAACTGCCAGTTCGTGAGGGCCATCGTCGCCATCGAGCTCAAACTCGACCCGCGCAGCGCTCTGATCGAAACGGACGAACTCTCGATCATTAGAAGTTCGGCAGGAACGGCCTGTGCAGCCGAAATAGAGCGCCTCAAGCAGATTCGTCTTGCCAGCGCCATTGGCGCCGTAAATCACCGTCAAGCGCTCGCCTAGCGTGATTTCGGCCGACTCGTAGCAGCGAACGTCGCGCAGACGGAGCCGCCGAACTAGGTTCATTAAGCGTTCAAGCGGATCGGCATAATCAGGTAGAGGAACCCACTGCCGTCGGCTGAGACGATTAGTCCCGGCCGCAGCGGGTTTATTAGCTTCAGGATCACGTCTTCGGCCGTCGTACTCTCCAGCCCAGCGACCAGAAACTCAGGGTTGAAGCCAATTTCCATTGGTTCGCCAGCGAACGGAACCGGCAACGTATCTTTAGCTTCGCCAACGTCCGGCGTCTGGGCCGAGAGCGTGAGTTCACCTTCAGTGAAGGAGAGACGCAGCGGTGCGTTCTTTTGCGCCAGCAGCGCGATTCGCCGCGCGACGGTAAGAAACTCCTCGGTTGAGATCGTCAGCTCGTGTTCAAACGCGTCAGGGAGTAGCTGCTGGTAGTTGGGGAACTGCCCGTCGATCAGCCGTGAAGAAAGAGCTACGGCGCCAACTTCGAATACGACCTGGTTGGCACTGACTCCAATCGAGATTGAGTCGGTTTCGGGCTCGACCAGGCGCGCCAGCTCCTCCAACGCTCGCGCCGGCACGTTGGCCTCAAAGCTCTCCTTCAGCGATTCTTCGAGCGCCGTTTCTTTGACCGTCAGGCGGTAGGAGTCGGTGGCAACCATCCGTAGCTCGCTTCCGCTTGCGGAGACGAGGACGCCGGTGAGAATAGGCCTCGTCTCGTCACGTGACGCTGAGCGCGAAACGCGAGCGATCGTCTCAATGAAAGCGGCCGCCGGCATTGCTAACTGGGTGTCGCCACCGGCGCTTGGAAGCTCAGGAAAGTCTTCTAACCGCAGCGTCCGAAGGTGATATTGGGCTGTACCTGACTGGACCTCTACATCCTGCTCCTCGCTACGAAGTTCAAGCGAGAGCTCTGGCGCACCTAGCTGGCGAACAACTTCGAGCAGGAGTCGCGCTGGGAGTACAACCGAGCCAGGGCGCTCGACGGTGCCAGTCAATGGAACGCGAATAGAGAGCTCGGTATCGGTGGCTTGTAGCTCAATGCCGCTCTCTTCGGCGACAATTCTCACTCCCGAGAGGGCCTGGATAGCGCTGCGGGTCGAGGCTACCCTCGCCAACGTCTGCAGGTGATGAAGTAGCTCTGATGTCGATGATGAAATCTTCAAGGTCTGTCCTTATTAAA
>JBAXGJ010000324.1:0-1932 GCA_037139475.1 Actinomycetes bacterium | reverse complement strand
GCCTTATGCCGACAACTTCGATCGGCCTGCTCGCCTGCTGCCGGTCGAGGCGAAGGCGCTGATCGCCGCGATCGATCTGATCGGTGACCACATGCCGGAAGGGACGTTGACTAGCGCCCGCGAGAAGATCGTCGCCGCGCTCGGCGCCGATCCGCTCGAACAAGGCCTTCAGGTGGCCGATGGCGGAGCCGACGATTCGCAGGTTGCCCGCGTCGTCTCGAAAGCAATCTCGGCCGGGAAGATGCTGAAGCTTGATTACTACAAGCCGAACGAGGACGAGTTCACGGAGCGCGTCGTTGAGCCTTACGCGCTGGTCAACGGGCGTGAAGGCTGGTACGTGGCATCGTTCGACCCGGAGCGCGACGACGTGCGTCACTTCCGCCTCGACCGCGTTCGCCACGCGTCGGTAAGCCGCAAACAGTTCAAGCGGCGCCCTGAGGTGAACCCATCGGCCGACGTTGAAGGCTGGCCAAAGACCGGCGAGCTGCCTGCGTCTAACACGGCAACGATCTGGATTTCGCCGGAGCGGGCCCGCTGGGCGCGGGAGGAGAGCACCGTCATCGAGGAGCTCGCCGACGGTTCCGTATTGATCGAGACGACCTACGCTGGCCGCGACTGGCTGGTGCGAGAGATCCTCAAGGAGGCTGGCGACGCAGCGGTGATTGAACCGCCGGCCGCGCGCAAGGCGGTACGCAGCGCTGTCCGCAAGCTCCGCACTGCAGCACGCGCCTAGGCCGACGCGATGCCAAGCCGCCGCGAACAGATCAAGATGACCGACGCCGAGGTCCTCTCGTTCCTCGGCGAAGAAAAGACCGTGATCTGCGCTACCAACGGCGTGAGCGGCTGGCCGCACCTGATGCCACTCTGGTTTGTAGTGCGCCCGACCGGTCCTGATGAGGCCAGTGAGCTTTGGGCGTGGACATTCGCAAAGTCGCAGAAGACGAAGAATCTCGAACGTGACGCGCGAGCCTCACTACAGGTTGAGGCAGGGTTGGAATATCAGGAGCTGCGCGGCGTGATGCTTGAAGCCAACGTCGTAATACACCGCGAGATCGATGACGTGCTGGCACTCGGGATGGAGATCTTCGAGCGTTACACGCCGGGCCTGGGCGAAGGGCTCAGCGACGAAGCTAAAGAGATGATCCGCGGCCAGGCAGCCAAGCGGGTTGCCTTCCAGTTTGTTGAGCAAAAGCGTGTGAGCTGGGATCACCGCAAGCTCGGCGGCGTCTACTAGACGCCCCGCGGGCTAGCCTGCGGCTAATGGAAGAGCTAAAAGGCCTGATCCTCTCGGGCGGCAAAGGGACCCGGCTGCAGCCGATCACCTTCACGAGCGCGAAGCAGCTGGTGCCGGTCGCCAACCGCCCGGTGCTCTTCTACGGAATCGAAGCGATGGTCGCGGCCGGGATCGCTGAGATCGGCATCATCATCGCGCCCCAGACAGGAGCTGAGATCCGCGAAGTGGTCGGTGACGGCTCACAGTTCGGTGCACAGGTGACCTTCATCGAGCAGGATGAGCCAGCCGGCCTCGCCCACGCCGTGCTAACCGCCGAGCCGTTCCTTGGCGACAGCCCCTTCGTTATGTATCTAGGCGACAACCTGCTGCAAGGCGGCATCAACGACCTCGTTGAAGCCTTCCGAACAGGAAACCCGGACGCCCTAATCCTTCTTACCCAGGTCGCAGATCCCAAGAACTACGGCGTCGCCGAGCTCGACGGTGAGCGCGTCGTCAGTCTCCAAGAGAAGCCACCGGAACCGAAGACAGACCTAGCTCTCGTCGGCGTCTACATGTTCACCGCCGCGATCCACGAAGCGGCGCGAGCGATCGAACCGTCAGCGCGCGGCGAGCTCGAGATAACCGACGCGATTCAGTTCCTCGTAGATCAGAACCACCGCGTTGAACCTCACATCGTGAAGGGTTGGTGGAAGGACACC
>JBAXGJ010000323.1:0-1932 GCA_037139475.1 Actinomycetes bacterium | reverse complement strand
TCACTCCGTATCACCTGATACTAGTTCGCGCCGGGAGGAGCATCCGGACTTCAGTTTCGGTTGCCCGTCGAAGCGCTACGTAACCAGAACAGAAAGTGGGCCCAGATGGCATCAGCACACGTTGACCACAATCAGTTGGTTAAGTCGATGAGTTGGTGGGACGGCTTTGTTGTCGCGCTCGCCAACCCAGGCTTCTTGATCGCTGCCCTTGGCGGATCGATCGGAGTCCTTGGTACGACCGGTGCGGTCATCCTGTGGACGATCTCGATCCTGCTCGGCGCTTTGCAGAACAACATCTATGCCGAACTCGCGACGATGTTCCCAGAGAAATCTGGCGGTCTTGCGATCTACGCCCACGAGGCGTTCCGCAAGTACACCAACTTCGTCGGCCCAGTCGTTGCCTTTGGTTACTGGATGGGCTGGTCGGTTGTGCTGTCGATCAACGGCCTGATCGTAGGCACGCTGATCATCACGCAATGGTTCCCTGACGCCACTTGGACAAGCGGTCAGCAGGCAGCCAACTCGATCGGATTTGGTCTCAGTTGGCCAATCATCATCGGCGTTGCCGCGATCGTGATCGTTTGGCTGTTCAACATCTTCGGTGTTCGGCCAGCAGTGTGGTTTGGCTACGTAACCGGTGGCCTACTGCTGATCCCGGCCTTCGTTCTGATGTTCATGCCGTACATCACCGGCGATTGGAGCTCATCGAACATGACCTCGGAGATCACCGCAAACGGCGGCTTCTTCCTCGCAATCACTTGGCTTTACTTCATGTGTTGGTCGTCGTACGGCTTTGAGTGCGTCGCGGCGTTTGCGCCGGAGTACCACAACACCGAGAAGGACACGCCGCTGGCGCTGCGTGCAGCTGCGCTCTTCTCGATCGTGGTCTACGTGCTGTTGCCGCTCGGGCTGGGCGGCACGCTCGGCACGGAAGCTGTCGCTGCCGACCCGACATTCATTGCCTTCTACGTTAATGCCTTCGATGTTCTTGTAGGCAATGCGCTGGCGAACGTGATGGTTGTCTGCCTCGTCGCCGGCCTCGTGCTGTCGATGAACACGGCGACGATGGACGGCGCGCGAGCGCTCTACGGGATCTCGCTCGAAGGGATGACGATCAAGCAGCTCGGACAGCTCACAAAGCGCAAGGTTCCGGGGCTGGCGATGACGACCGACATGGTGCTGAACATCCTGTTGATCGTCTTCTTCCACGGCGTGATCGCGATCCTCGCGGTTTCCAACGTGGGCTACGTGCTTGCAACCGTCTGCGCGCTGTTCGGCTTCGTGCTGCTGCGCAAGGACCGGCCGAATTGGCCGCGGCCAATCAAGCTGGCGAAGCCGTGGGTGCCACTGGCGTTCCTGCTTGCCTGTATCAATCTGTTCTTCCTTGTCTGCGGTGGTTTTCTTTACGCCGACGACTATGGCTACGGGCTTGACAAGACGCTGATCGGGGTGGCGGTACTAGTGGTTGCCTTCCTGCTCTACATCTACCGTCACGTGGTGCAGGACAAGACCGGGGTTCGATTCCGCGATCCCGCGCAACCGATGCCGGCCGATTCGCCGTCAACCTCGACTCCGGTCTAGGCGAGGCTCAAACTGCGGGGCGATTGCCCTGCAGCAACGAATGACAAGCGGGGGCCATTGGCCCCCGCTTCGTCGTTCAGGCCAGCTTTTGTCAGGGCAGCCGGCGAACTACTCGGATTCGGCGCGCAGGTCCCAGGTAGGAAGATCGCTGATCGCCTTGTCAAAGCCGCGTCGATGCGGCGGGCGCAGCAGCATGAACCAGACGACAAGCGCGCTGGGAAGCAAGACGAAGACTGCAAAAACGTTGCCGGTCAGAGTGAAGAAGATCGCCAGCGAGATCGAAACTGCCCCGAGCGCGATTGGCAGCAGGCGATAGCGAAACTGGATCTTGCGAATCTTCTCGTACTGGTC
>JBAXGJ010000322.1:0-1936 GCA_037139475.1 Actinomycetes bacterium | reverse complement strand
CTGCCAACGCCCGCCGCAATGACATCGCAGGTACTGACAGAGATTCAGCCTGGGGCAATCATCCTGATGCACGACGGTGGTGGCGATAGAACGTCAACGTCCGCAGCACTACCGATGATCATCAAAGGCCTGCGCAAAGCGGGCTACAAGATGGTGACTGTTCCGAAGCTGCTAATGGACAATCCACCGGCAGCAGAGCAGAACAGCGTCAATCGCACACCGGTCGCCTAAATCCAAACACCAACGCTAGGAGCGCAGATGACTGAAACCGACCGAGTCCTCCCCGCTGGGATAACACCGACCGAGCGTGAGGCGATCAAGAGACTCGCGTCATTCTGGTGGCTCTGGCTCGTTTTTGGCATAGCGTGGATCGTGATCGCCCTCGTCGTGCTCCAGTTCAGTGAATCGTCCTTCGCACTGATCGGCGTGATGATTGGCGCAATGTTCATCGGCGCGGGATGTCAGTACATGGTGCTCTCAGCGCTCGCTCCAAAGTGGCGGTGGGTCTGGGCCGTTCTTGGCGCGCTACTGATCATTTGGGGTGTGGTTGCACTCTTCAATCCGGTGCAGACATTCAACGAGTTCGCCGACATCCTCGGCTTCATCTTCCTGCTCGTGGCCTTCATCTGGATCGTGCAGGCATTCGCCGAGCGTGACCACAACGATATTTGGTGGCTGGGCCTCGTGGGCGGAACCCTGATGCTTGTGGTCGCCTTCGTCGCCGCCGGTTCGGACGTTGACGTGAAGGCCAACTTGCTCGTTCTATTCGTCGGCTTTTGGGCACTTCTGTCCGGATTGATTGACTTGGTGCGAGCGTTTCAGCTCCACCACGTCGGCGAGAAACTCGAGTAGCGCGCCCGCGCTAGCCGGCTAGCGCAGCGGTGCGCATTACTTCAGCCGGAGCTTCCAACCCGGTC
This sequence comes from Actinomycetes bacterium, assembly GCA_037139475.1. Classification (GTDB taxonomy): domain Bacteria; phylum Actinomycetota; class Thermoleophilia; order Solirubrobacterales; family Solirubrobacteraceae; genus F1-60-MAGs163. Next base: position 1,019 of record JBAXGJ010000322.1, on the reverse strand, counting down.
CATTCCTCAAAGGCGATCAGCCCCTGCTGGACTAGCATTTCGATCCCGTCGACAGTTACCGCGCCGGCGGCGGCTGCCGCTTCAAGCAGCGGGCCCGGCTTCCCGTGATAGACGACGTCGGCGACGATCGGGTAATCGCCGACCTGCTCGGGGCTGATTGGTAGGCTCGCGAACGGGTCCCCTTCGAGCCCCGCGGCGGTGCAATTCACGAGCATCTGCGCAGCTTCGACCTGCGCTACTGCCTCAGCGCCGAAGCGCTCCGCAAGCCGTTCCGCGCGCTGCGGCGTCCTGTTCCAGATCTGAACCTCGACGCCGTAATCTCGGAGCGCCCAGACAACCGCGTGGGCGACGCCGCCCGCACCGAGTACGACCGCCGTCGAGCCAGGCACTGGCGCCGCTGGAAGCGACGCAATGAAGCCGGGCGCGTCAGTGTTATCACCAACTAGATCGCCTTCCGGTTCGAAGATAAGTGTGTTCACGGCGCCGATCGCCTTCGCCCGATCAGTCAGCCGATCTACGAGCTCGAACGCGGCCTCCTTGTGTGGAATCGTGACGCTCGCGCCGCGATAGCCGGCTGCCCGAAGAGCGGAAACCGATGAGACAAACTGCTCTGGAGGAACCGGGAGAAGCTGAAACTCCCAATCGCTCAAGCCGAGCGCGGCCAGCGCTGCATTATGCATCGCTGGCGAACGACTGTGGTCTACCGGCCAACCAATCACCCCCAGACGCGTGGCTGTCATTGACGGGCGATCATCAGCGGCAGAAGGCTGGGTCTTTGCCGCCCTGGGCAGAGCGGCGGCTGTTGTAATCATCGATCAGTTTCTGGAACGCAGCCAGCGTCTTGGCGAAAACTAGGCCACCCTTCTTGCAGGGTTCGATGATGAAGTAGTAGTTGCCGCTCTTTGGAGGGTTTGCCGCCGCTTTGATCGACGCTAACCCAGGGTTCCCGATTGGCCCAGGTGGCAGGCCAGCCACCTGACGCGTGTTGTAGGGCGACTTGTTATTGATTTCGGTCGTTG
>JBAXGJ010000321.1:0-1940 GCA_037139475.1 Actinomycetes bacterium | reverse complement strand
GGGGGAGAGATCACGTTTTGGCTCGCGCGCGAGCCAAAACGTGATCTCTCCCCCTCCTGCCGCAACACCAAAGCCGCCGGTAACGCTGATCCTCACAGCATCGGTTGACGACAAACCAGACGCGCCAAACCGTTTCCTTCCCTCGTCGCTGATCGCAACCAACGCGGCCTGTATTGGACTTGTCGCTGCCTGCGCCGCGTTGCGCCTAGCCGGAATTGACGCACTTCCGATCGCGGTTGTACAGCTAATCCCAACCTTGCTGCTGCTCGCCGCGATCCTCGTATTTCTTCAGCGCGGAACAGCCGAGCCTGTCCGAGACCAGAGCGCGATCGGCGCCACGTTCGAAATTGCCGCGCGCCTCGACGCAGACCCGCCCGAAAACCTCGGCGTGGCAATCGTCTTTGCCGGTGCTGGCTCGGCGCAGGCAGCCGGGCTACGGTACTGGCTGCGAAGCCGCAGAAAGAATTTGATGAAGCCCGCCGACATCGCGATTGTCGACATCGAGCCCTGCTCCGGGGGAGCGCCGAGCTGGTGGCAGCGCGACGGGATCGTCGTCGCAACCGGCCTCCACCCTCAACTGCGCAGAGCCGCTAAGTCGGCCGCCGCAAAGCTCGGCAACGCGATTGAGCCTCGCGGCGGCGCGGATGCGACCGGAGCCGGAGTCGCCCGCGGAGACGGCTGGCCTGCGATCGCAATAGGTTCGCGCCAGCTAGAGAAGAACGAGCAGCCAGCTACCGAAGAGACCTCCGCCGTTGTGGCCGAGCTCGGTGAACAGCTGATCCGTGAGCTCGACCTTGAGCTCGGCCGCGCAAAGAACGACGACTAGCGATCAGTCATCGTGGTCGCCGTCACTGTGGCCGTCACGGTACAAGCCTTGATCGCTCGATGACTCCGAGCGATCGCTTTCCGACCCAAGCTGAGTTGACTCCGACTTTGCTTTAGGCCCCGTGCTGGTAGCCGGCTCTTGGGCCGGAGAGGAGTTGCCCGCAGTTGAGGTATCCGGTGACGTGGCCGTGGTTGTCTTGGGCGAAGCGGCCGAACCGGTCGTCGTGATCGTCCGCGTCACGGTGATCGTCTTAGCTGGGGCCAGCGAGTCGTCTAGCGAGCGCTGGTGGTAGCTGAGCCCGATTGGCTGCGAGACTAGGCGGCTCGCGGCGAAGGTCACGCCGGCGGCGAGGAAAAGGCCAGCCAGCGCAAGAAGTACGACTGCAGCGATCCGCGAGGTCATATCTCAATCCTAGAAGGCGCTTGGGAAAGATCGGGTAAAAGCTTGTTGCCAGCCTGCGGCAGCGTGACCTTCAGTTCGGCCCCGCCGCTAGCTCGGTCTGCGATCGTCACTTCCCCGCCCCAACGGCGCGCGAGCTCCCGCACGATCGAAAGGCCAAGTCCCGTTCCAGGCGGACCTAAGCGCCCGGCTTCGCCCCTGTGGAAGCGCTCAAAGAGTGACTCGCTCTGCTCACCGCGGAGCCCAGGGCCGCCATCGTCGATCACGATCGCGCCACCGGTCGAGCTCAGCTCGACCGGTGCGCCTGGCGCGTAGGCGAGCGCATTCTCGATCCCGGCGTCAAGGATTCGATCCACATCGGAGTGATGGCAGGCAAACTGAGCGTCCTCGATTACGCCAAGGCGGAGCTCGCAGCCAACCTGGGCTGCTCCCGCCCGCCAGCGCTCAAATGCGCCGTGAAGCGCGGTCGCGGCGTCGGTTACGGCTAGCGGCGGCTTGCCTTCCCCGGCCCGGCTTAGCTCCAGCAGCTCGTTGACGATCAGCGCCAGCCGGTCGACCTCGGCGATCGCAGCATCGAGCTCCTCACGCTGCTCATCTCCGCTGGCCTGCGCCCGCGCCTCTTCGAGTCGCAGCCGCATACCGGCCAGCGGCGTCCGAAGTTGGTGCGAAGCATCGGCAACAAACTCGCGTTGGGCGCCCAGCAGGACTGTCAGGC
>JBAXGJ010000320.1:0-1940 GCA_037139475.1 Actinomycetes bacterium | reverse complement strand
CGGCTCAATCAAGTCATGGGACGAGACCGCGCCGAAGCCGTAGCCTCGTGGATCATTTAGCGGAGCTGATGGCGAGCAGCCATTTAGTGCTTTAGCAGCGGTTGCAATTGACCGTCCGCGGCTATAAGTTTTAACTGAGGCTTCAATTGGCGGAGAGACAATGTCGACTGCCCAGAGCACGCCAGAAGTAGACCAGCCACGGAGTAAGTCTGTTCTTAAATGGGTGCTGGTCATCGCCCTCGTGACCTTCCTTGGTGGGACGCGGTTCGGCTACGACCAAGGCGTAATTGCCGGCGCGCTCAAGGGCATCGAGGGGAGCTTCAGGGTAGGCAATTTTGCGCAGGAAGTGATCACCTCGTGGGTCACTCTAGGTGCGCTTATTGCCGCCTTGGTTGCAGGCATTGCGGCAGACCGGTTCGGGCGCCGACCAGTTTTGCTGGCCGCAGGGTTGCTGTTCCTTGCAGGCACGATAATTCAGTCAATTACGCCTGGGCTTGGGATCCTCCTCGCCGGCCGCCTAGTTGCCGGCTTCGGTATCGGCTTTGCTTCGGTGATCGCGCCGCTCTACGCGGCTGAAATGGCTCCGAAGCGGATCCGAGGTCGGATCGTCTCCACTTACCAGCTGGGAATCACCTTTGGAATCTTTCTCGCTTACCTCGTGAGCGATCTCTACGACTCGGCCGAGTGGCGGATGATGTTTCTACTCGCCGCCGTTCCCGGCGTCCTGCTGATCATCGGAATATTGGCCGTGCCGGAGTCGGCGCGCTGGCTCGTGAAGATGGGGCGCACTAAGGAGGCCCGCGAATCGCTCGAAAAAGTTACCGAGCCGGCTGATGTCGAGAAGGAGCTCAGCGATGTTGAGGCTGAGGTCAACGCCGAGGCCGCAGAGGGCGCGGCGAGCTGGTCAGAGGTTTTTAGCCCGCGCGTGCGTAAGGCTCTGATCGTTGGAGTCGGCCTTGCGATTCTCCAGCAGATCACCGGCATCAACGCGATTATTTACTACGCCGACAAGATTTTTCGCAGCGCCGGGCTCGTCAGCACTCACTCGCAAACAACGGCAACGCTCTACTGCGTTGGCCTGACCAACGTGCTCGCGACATTCATCGCCGTTGCCTACATCGACCGCTTTGGCCGCAGGCCGCTGCTCTTGATCGGACTGGTAGGGATGTTTGTCTCACTCTGCGCCGTAGCGCTCGGCTTCGCTACCCAGCCAACCTCTGACACCGGCGCTGGTGCGTCGATCGTCGGCATCATCACGATGGTCGGCCTTGTCGTCTGCATCGCCTCGTTTGCCTTCTCGCTTGGGCCGGTGGTGTGGACGATCATCTCTGAGATCTACCCGGCCCGGGTTAGAGGGAAAGCTGTCTCCTTGGCGACTGCTGCCAACTGGGGAGCAGCATTCCTCGTTGCTCAGTTCTTCTTGACTTTGACCAACGGCATTGGCGAGTCGGCCACGTTCTTCCTGTTCGCTGCGATGTGTGTGCTGAGCTTCATATTTGTCTGGCGCTTTGTGCCCGAAACGCGCGGCCACTCGCTCGAGGAGATTCAGGAGATGTGGAACAAGGGCGGCTCAATCAAGGAATGGGACGAGACCGCGCCGAGGCCGTAAGCGATTTCGCCGCAGTGAGTGAGTGGATCGGCGCCCAATCGGCGCCGTTTGAAAGACCCACTGCGATCATTAGTTGATGCCCACTACTCTGATCGCCGCGTTGGCCTGTGCGATTTCGCTCGGCGCCTGCGGTTCCTCTGCAGCTCGCGAGCTGCCTGATGCCACTTCGGCTGCCACTCCGGCCACCGCGCCTGCAGCGACCGCCAGCGGCGTCAAGCTGGTCAGCGTCGGCAAATTCAACATGCCGCTCTACGTGACGGCGCCGCCGAAGGACCCGCGCCGGGTAATGGTTGTTCAGCAGGGCGGGCGGATCAGCGTTGTCCGTGACGGC
>JBAXGJ010000319.1:0-1943 GCA_037139475.1 Actinomycetes bacterium | reverse complement strand
AGATAGAGCCCATAGAGCGCCCAGCCCAGCGCCAGCCACGGCAGTGCCTCGTTGGCCGAGAAGAAGCTCGGGGCCGTCAGCAGCCGTACTAGCCAGGCGCCGAGCAGCGTGAAGCCGGCGACGAGCAGCGAGCTGACGATCATGTAGGCAGTGGTCACGCGGGCGTAGGCCTGCCGCGCGCGCTCGTCATCAACGATCGAGTAGGCAAGCGGCGGCCAAGCTAGTTGGAACGCGCGCACGAGGATGATCACGGCCGTCGCAAGCTTCACGGCCACCGAATAGAGGCCGGCGGCAGACGGGCTGTCGGCGCGCAGCAGGTAGGCGCGGTCGACAACGTTGAGCAGGAAGACGGCTGCGTCGGCAGGAATTGTCGGCGCGCCGTAGCGAAGCAACGGCCCGAGTAGCAATGGCCCGCGTGGAATGCCGATGTGCTCGCGCAGGACGAAGATCCAAAGTCCAACCAGAACAACCGACGAGGCGACGTAGTTGCCAAGCACGTAGCCGCGCGCGCCCTCATCTAAGAAGACGACGAGCGTGACAGTCAGCGAGACGGTCAGGATCACATTCGTCGACGAGGCGATCAGATAGGCGCGGCGGCGGTCGCTGACGCGCAGCAGCGCGTAGGCCATCTCCAAGTTCGTGAATGCCCAGATGCCAAAGACGCCAGCCGACATCAGCGTCGCGTCGGAGGTCCCGAGGATCAACTGCGAGAGCGGCTCGGCGAGCAGAAAGCCAACCACCAGCGCCAGCGTTGAGCTGATCAGCACGAAGCCGGTCGTCGTCCTTACAAGGTGGCTACGGGCGGCCTCGCTGCCCGCCTCATGCCAGTGGCGGATGAAGGCCTCTCCCAGTCCAGCGCGCAGCAGGATGCTGGTGAGGATCACGAGCGTTAGCAGCGTTTCCGCGTAACCAAACTCGGCCGCCGTCAGCGAGCGTGTGTAGAGCGGCAGCGTAAAGAGCGCCAGCAGCCCGGCTAGCAGGCTCGAAGCCTGAAAGGCCATGCCGGATGTCGCAAGCCGCTTGAGAATGCTGTCCATCTACACGCGGACGCTACCCACCCACGCGGTGGAGCCCCGCGCGGCTAGGCTGGCGGCCGTGAGTTCACTAGCCAACAAAGGGCAGCCGATCTGCGTGCTGCTGCTGGCCCGCGAGCTGGAGCAGTTCATCCTGCGTGAGCAGGCCGAAGACCTGCTGCGCTCGCCTGCCGTAGTTGCGGTTGACCCGCCGCGCGTCCGTTACGGCGCGATCGCGCGGCTGCCGCGCTCAGTCGGCGCGGCTTTAGCGGCGCGCCAAGCGAAGCGGCTCGTGGGGACGCTGCGCAGCGACCGCGGCGAGCCGCGCGTAGTAATCATCTTCCACCCTCTGCAACTGCCGCTGGCTATGGCAATCCAAGCCGACTGCCCCGGCTGCGAAATCTGGTACTCGCGCTGGGATCGCTATGAGCTCGCTTACGACGCGACGCCTGAGCGGCGCGAGCGCCTAGCCGAGCTGCACGAGCAAGCATCAGAGGCCTCGTCGCTGACATTCGCCGTCTCAGACACTCTGGTCGAGATTGAAACCGCCGCTGGCCGAGACGCGCTGCTGGTGACAACCCCCGCCGACCGCTTTCCGGCGCCGCAAATCGACGGCACGGTCGTTGCGGTCTCGCTCGGCCACCTCGGCTGGCGCACCGATTGGGCGCTGCTGCGCGCCGTCGCCGAGCAGCTCGGCGAGCGGCTCGTGCTGCTGCTGATCGGCGACTGGCACGACGACGAATGCGCAGGCGATCCTGATTTCCAAGCCTGCCGCGAGCACCCCAGCCTCGTCTGGCTCGGCCGCCAGAGCGACGAGCAGGCCTCGCGCCTGATACTCACCGCCGACGTCGGAATCATCCCGTTCAAAGTTGAGCCGTTCAATGATGCCGGCCTGCCGAACCGGATCCTCAAGTACGCACGGCTCGGGCG
>JBAXGJ010000318.1:0-1950 GCA_037139475.1 Actinomycetes bacterium | reverse complement strand
GGCCGATCACGCCATCAAGACTTGTCAGCATCATCGGCTGCGCAAGGGTTCATTGATCATTGATGGGCCGTGGAGGAATCGAACCTCCAACCTTGGGATTAAGAGTCCCCTGCTCTGCCAATTGAGCTAACGGCCCGGGGCGGCGGCCAATGCTAGATGATCGCCTAAGCAGCTGCTATCAAGCTGCCACGGTCGTGATCACTAAGGCTCAGCCGCCGGTCGTTGTCGGTACTGTCGCCGTGCCCGCCGAAGCGCTCGCTTGAACCCCTTGTGTCCTGGCCTCATCTAAGCGTTTAATGAGCGCTGCCCGCTGATCAACAGGCGTCAGTTCGATCGCCTTTTCTCGCGCAAGCTCTGCCTTACGCGTCTGCCCAGCCGCGTAAGCGAACACTGCGAGCTGGTAGAAGGTATTGGCACTCGGGCGCGCATCAGCGACGATCTCGGCCGCTGTCGTGGCTTGTGCTGGGTTATTGAGACCAGCTGGGCCAAAGGCCTGAACCATCAGGCTCGCGAGGTTAGCGTCGGGCTTTGGGGGATTAAGAGCAAGGTAGGACGTCCATGCGGCAGCGACCGTCGCCAGTTGAGCCTGGCCCTTGGCGGTGAACTGACCGGTGTTCTGGTCGTAGTTATCTCCCTGCCCAGCTATCTGGTAGCGCACGCGGGAGAGCTCGGCCCATGCCGTGGCGTTCTGAGGGTTGAGCTTGACCTGCTTCTCGTAAGCCTGCTCCCGCTTTGTGAATGCGTCACTGGCGCCTCCGTTTGAGCCGCCATCGCCACTACTAATCCCGATCGCGTCGAGCAGCCCACCTGAAACGGCGCCTCCGATACCAAATAAGAGCAGTCCACCGACCATCAGAACGGCCAGGCCGATATAGATCACCTGCACGGTGCGGCGGCGGCCGCGGCCTCTAAGGTCGAAGAGCATCAGTCGTCTCTATCCGGTTCAGTTGGTGGGTTGGTGAGTTTAGGATCGGGTTCGTCGATTGCGGCATCTGCGCTGACCGCCACCGCCTCAGCCTCAGGCACTGTCGACGAACGGCGGTCTAGGAGCGAGGCCAAGATGATACTTGCCTCGAAGAGAACGATCAGTGGCAGCATCGCCATCAGCATCGTCACCGGATCAGTGCCGGGCAAAAGCATCGCTACAACAGCGATGATCAAGATCGCGTAGCGACGGTTCTTTCGCAGCTGGCGAGGCGTGACTATCCCAGCCTTCGTCGCAGCAAGAATCCCTACCGGTATCTGGAACAAAATTCCCATTCCCAATAGTGCTAAGAGGACAAACCGGTAGTAGTCCTTAGCCTGAACGAGGATGTCGAAAGACTGATCGTTGAAGCTCTGGAGAAACTTGACCGCCGGTGGCACGACAACGTAATAGCCAAACACCACACCGGATATGAACAGGAGCGGCACCATCAGAAGCAGCGGTAGTGCGACCTTACGTTCCTTTGGCGTGAAGGCCGGCAAGATAAATGCGTAGAGCTGAAAGAGGATTATCGGGAGCGAGAAGATCAACGCGAACCAAGCCGACACTGTCAGCGTTGTCGTAAATGGCTCCCCGACTGCGAGCGTCACAGGCTGACGTTTGGGGGTCTCCTTGGGCAGTAGCGCGATCGCCTCTCCTTGGGCCTTGATCGAACGCAGAAGCGCCGTGCGCGCAGCCGGAGTTAGGTCAGGGATCGAGCGTGCTAGTTGATCGAGTGCCTGCTGCTCACGGATTAGCGCCGTACGCAATGCCACCTGGAAGCGTGCCTGCTGTTCTAGGCGGCCACCGCTGTCCTTGGTACCAGAGGTCGCAGTGCTCTCTTGGAGGGGCTTGTTGAGAATATTGAGCAGAGCATCGCCCTGCCAGAGGCAGAGCCCAAAGGCGACCACGAAAGCGATAATGCAGATGATTAGGCGCGAGCGCAGCTCATCGAGATGGTCGACCAGACTCAGTCGCTCCTCATG
>JBAXGJ010000317.1:0-1957 GCA_037139475.1 Actinomycetes bacterium | reverse complement strand
GTCACATCGTAGGTGCCTGAATGGTCGGTCAGGCGCCGGCCGGCAAGGCGTCGCCTTCTTCGGCGGGCCAGTGTTCGACTTCGACGTTCCACTGCTGGCGGAACGCATACATCGAAGCGATGATCACGAGCACTTGCAGAGCTACGAGGATCGCCGTCAGGCTGCCGAGCAGGCTGGAGCTAAGTGCAGGCTGCGCATATCCAAAGCCTTCGCGATCAACCCATGATGGGATCGCAATTAGCCCGAAGACGGCCATCATCATTGCCAGCGTCGCGATCACCGGCAGAACTCCACGCGCCCACTTGGCCACGTAATAAGCGAAGAGCAGGTCGAGGAAGATCCAGACGATGCAGATCGGCTTCATTCCTGCCAGCGCGCTCCAGCCACCGATCGTTATCACGGCGATCAGCAGTGAAGAGAGGATCAGGACGACAACGACGACGGCGCGCATCGCCTGACTCGCGCTCTTGACGCGGTTGGGGTGTTCGATCACTGCTTCGCCCTGATGGACCACTGGTTTCATCGCTTGTGACGATACCGGGCGCTATGGCTACATGCCAGCGGCGCTAGGCTCCTTGCCGCGCGGGCGTGGCGGAATTGGTAGACGCGCCGGCCTTAGGAGCCGGTGGCCGAAAGGCTGTGGGGGTTCGAGTCCCTTCGCCCGCATCAAGAGTGCTGTCCCGCGCCGTGTAGTTTGTGAGCGTGGATTCAAGGGGCCAGATCGAGCAGCTTGGGCAGACGACAGACGAGGTATTTCGAGTTAACGAGAGTGAGATCGACTGGGGGATCGCGGTTGCCGGGATGCTTGCCGTCGCGATTCCGCTCTTCGTCGGCCTGGCGGTAGGTGAGCCGACTATCGGACTGCTCGCAGCGCTCGGTGGCCTCAACGTGGCGCTCGTCATGCCGGGCCGCGAGGTGAGTGACCGCTGGCCGTGGGGGCTGCTCTGCCTAGCCGCTTCTATCGTTGCGATCGCGCTCGCCAACATCACGCAGCCGAGCATCGCGGCCAGCGTCGTCGCAACATTCGTCTGGATCGGCGCTTGGTCGACACTGCGCGTGGCAGGAAAGCACGGCGCGTTAGCTGCGTTCGCAATCGGAGCCGTCTTCGTCGTCACGAACGGACTGCCAGCGCAGCCGCTGGGCCCGGCGGTCGCCGCGGTTGCCGTCGGTGGCGCTGTCGGCTTGTTCTGGATGCTGATCGCTGGAGGTGGTCCAGCTCCAAAGGGAGGCGAGACAACCTGGCCGGGTGTGCGGGTGACACTCGCCGCCGCCTGGTCGAGGCTCCAGCTAAGCCCCGTGCTGCGTCACCATGCGCTTCGGATCGCCTTGGCAACATCGGCTTCGGTCTTGGCCTACCGCTTGGTTGATCTCTCTTTTGGCTACTGGGTTACGTTGACGATCCTTGCGATCCTTCAGCCAGACCCTCACGCCAGTCGCATCCGCAGCATTCAACGCTCGACCGGCTCGTTTATCGGGATCACGATCGCTGCCGTGTTCATCTATCTCACAGGCGACGCTTGGGTCCTGGCAGCGGCGGCATCGCTGTCAGCCTTGGCTCTCTTCGCGATGCGCGAGCGCAGCTACCACTGGTTCGTGATGTTGATCACGCCGACGGCGCTGCTGATGATCAGCAGCGTCTTTTACAGCGGCGTAGGGCTGGCTGGCTACCGCGTGCTCAACACGGTTCTGGGAATACTGATCGCGCTGGCAGCTAGCTGGCTGCTTTGGGGCAATGACGAGATCGGCAAGTCGCCGCCGCCGCTGACGCCGCGCTGACGGCAGCCGCCCTACTACCGCGAGCGCGGCTGGCTATTGTCCGCAGGGCACTGGGGGACTGGTGTAATGGCAACATAGGGGTCTCCAAAACCCTTGCTCGAGGTTCGATTCCTCGGTTCCCCGTCCAGCGAGGCCAGCGGAGGGAGTACTCTGCGGCCGGTGGCAAGCTCGGTTCTTAGCT
>JBAXGJ010000316.1:0-1960 GCA_037139475.1 Actinomycetes bacterium | reverse complement strand
ACGATGGGCCGTTCGCCGATCACCGGAACGAGCACTTACAGCAAGGGCGGCTCCAGTGGCGTGGCGATCTACGGCCAGTCGGGCGCCGCCGCGGTCGCTGTTCAAGACGGCCAAGTCGTCGAGATTGGTCGCAACAAGAAGCTCGGCAACTTCGTCCGGCTGCGCGACGTCTACGGCAACACCTACACCTATGGTCAGCTCGATTCGATTGCCAGCCAGCACGTTGTTCCGCGCACCGATGCGACGACAACCCCGGTCAAGAGTGAATCCTCGGCAGTCGCTGTTCCGGCGCAGACGAGCGCAGCGCCGAGTGGCTCAGCGGCCGGCAAGGAGCGGCTCTTCGCCGAGCCCCAGCGCCCGGCCTCGTACAGCGCCGGTGGTTCGGCGCAGGTAGCCGCGACCGGCGCCGTTGCCGACGCAGCAACCAACGTCGGCTCCGGAGAGCTCGGCCTCTACCTAGCCGCGCCGTACTCGCTGCGCCGCGACCAAGTTGCGCTGCGTCCGCTGCGCAAGGGCTCGCAGGTAATCGCAGGAACAATCCTTGGCCGCGTCGGCGCAGCATCGCTGGCCTACGACAAGAACGACAGCGCCACCCAGAAGGCCGCAAAGAAGCTTGGTCTCGCGCAGCCACCGCACCTCCGTTTTGAGATTCGCCCCGCCGGCACCGGCGCACCGCGGATCGACCCAACTCCGATCCTTGACGGTTGGAAGCTGCTGACAACGAGCGACGTCTACCGCGCGTCTAGCCCGATGCTCGGTTCGAGCGCAGGCAAGGCGACGATCGGCCAGATCCTGCTGATGAGCAAAGAGGCGCTCGAGCGCCGCGTGCTCGCCGACCCAGCGCTCGACATTTACGCCTGCGGCCGTCAGGACATTCAGGCCGGCGTGATCGATCGCCGCGTGCTGGCAACGATGGAGTTCCTCGCCTCCTCCGGTGACAAGCTCAGCATCACGAGCCTGAACTGCGGGCACGGCTTCTTCACCGCCAGTGGCAACGTCTCCGAACATTCTTCCGGCAACGCGATGGACATCGCCTCGGTCAACGGCATCTCGATCATGGGCAACCAGGGCGACGGCTCGATTACCGATAAGACCGTCCGCAAGCTGCTAACGCTGCAGGGCACAATCAAGCCGCATCAGATCATCACGCTGATGCAGTACGCAGGGACCGACAACACCTATGCGATGGGTGATCACGATGATCACATCCACGTCGGCTTCCAGCCAGGGATCGGTGCGACAGGAGCTACAGGCGCCAGCGCAGCCGCAGTCCTTGCGCCTTCACAGTGGGGCCGGCTCGTTGGCCGCCTCGACGCGATCGAGAACCCCAACGTCTCGATGACGCCGAGCCGTTACTCGGTCAAGGTTCGCGTCAAGGTCCGTCAGCCGTAACGGCCGGCGCGCCAGCCTCGAACAGCTCAAGTTCCTCGTAGGCCGCCTCAACTGCCCGAGTCGCAGCGGTGTGGCGGGCCTGCGACTTCGCCGACTCGTATTCGCTGGCCCACGCGGCAGGGTCGGCTAGCTCGTCTTCGAGCGCAGCGAGCTGCTGCTCTGCATCGGCAACCTTCTGCTCCAGCTTCTGCTGCTCGCGCCGGCGGTTCTTTGAAACAGCAGGCTTGGCGCCGGTTGCTTTCGTCGCAGGGGCGCTCGCTTCGCCGCTGACTGCGACCTCAGCCGCGGCTGGCTTGGCGCCGCCGTTTTCGGCCAAGGTCGGTGGCGATTCGACCTGCGGCAACGGCCCGCGCTCCTCGCGCAGGCGCGCGTACTCAGCCCAGCCACCGGCGTAGGAGTGGAGCGTGTGCTGCTCTACGGCAACGGTTCGCGTGCCGACGGCGTCGAGCAGCGCGCGGTCGTGTGTTACGAGCAGCAGCGAGCCTTCGTAGCTGCGCAGCGCGTCCTCGAGCGACTCGCGGCTTTCTAGGTCAAGGTGGTTCGTCGGCTCGTCGAGGATCAGCACGTT
>JBAXGJ010000315.1:0-1978 GCA_037139475.1 Actinomycetes bacterium | reverse complement strand
GCTTAGCGAATGCTCAACGGGTCTTGATCTTCGACTTCAGGAACGGGATTACCGTCTTGAGGAAATCATTCGTTGCCGGCGCTGCCAGCAGCGGATCAAGGTGGCTTGTCGTTGCCTTCGCGTCAACAATTACAAGGCCGCCCTTCGGAACCTTCGAACGCGCCGCGAAGTTCTTCGCCCCGTTGACGACGCCGTCCCTAGTTCCGGTGAGCGAGGTCTGGAAGGCGTAGTAGGGGACGTTCACGTCAGCGAGGTGCCAGACGCGCAGCCCCAGCACCTGAGCGGCTGGGCTGTTGCGGTCCATCGAGCTGGCTCCGTTGGTGTCAACGTTCAGTCGCGCCGGGTAGTACCAATCAACGCTGTTGGTGCCGTACTGGTCACCGCCGAAGCCCTTGGCGATGTTCTGAACCGGCGTCACTTCGCCGTTATCCCAGCCGCGAGGATCGCCGCTCGTCGCCAGATGGCCGGCGCGCACCTGAATCAGCGAGAGCGCCTTCGGCGAGGTGTCATTGTCGAAAGCGAAGCCGAGCGCGCCTTCGTTGGTCGTTGGCACGCTGGCCTTAAGGTATGAAGGCAGCAGCGGGAACGATCCGAGCACTGAGAGCGCGTTTGGCGCCTTCAGCGCCGCAAGCGCACCGATCTGAGCGAACGGTCCGGTCGCCCAAGCAAAGCCAGTGAGGCCGAGCAGGTTTGCCCACGGGCCGTCGGGGTTGGCCGCCGTGACGTCGAGCTTGGCAAGACTTGCGCGGGCAGCTTCGGCCGTGTCGGTTGCATCGAAGGTTCCGGCGAGGCCGCCGTCGATCGCGACGATGCCAGCGATGTCCTTGTAACCGGGCTTGCCGTTGAAGTCCCACGTGGCATAGGCGGCTGCCATTGAGGCGCCGAGCGAGTGGCCACCGAGGATCACGGTCTTGCCCTGCTTCTTCGCTTGCAGAATCACGGCGCGGGCATCCTCAAGCTGCATCTTCATGCCCCAGTCCTTCATGAAGGCGAAGTCCTTGGCCTGCAGCGGAGTGAACTTCTCCTTCTGAGCTGGGTTGAGAACCCAACCGAGGTAGTAGTCGAGCGCCTGCTGAGGCGTTGCCTTGTTGGCCAGCACCTTCTGCATCATCGAGTTGTCCTCGAGCGCCTGCTCGCGGCGGTCCATCGCCCAGACCTGGAGGCCAGGAACCTTCTTCGCTAGCTCAGCGCCAACGAGCGCGAAGTTCTCAGCGCCACCGTTGGTGCCGGGGATCAACAGCAGCACCTTCTTTGCGCTGCTCGGCCCGTACTTGCTGATGAAGACCTTGTTGTATTTCGCTGGCGTGCCGGGCAGCGAGCCGACCTTTACAACGGTCGGCGCGGCGGCTCCAGCGGAAGCGGCGAGCGTCAGGCTGAGGGCAGCGGTGGTCAGGGCTGAGAACGTCTTGAGATTGCGCATAGCGCGGAACCGTACCATCTCCCCGTGGCCACTATCACCGCTTCAGATCTGGGTAAGGACGTCGCCGGCCGTCCGCTGCTGCGTGGCGTCTCGTTTCGGCTAGAGCGGCGCGACCGGATGACGATCGCCGGGCGTAACGGCGCTGGCAAGACAACGCTGCTGCGGATGCTCGCCGGTGAGACGCCAATCGACTCAGGAGAGCTCTCGCTGGCGAAGGGCACGCGCCTGGCGCTGCACGACCAGCGGCCCCCGCGCGAGCGCTCATTAACACTGCGCGATTACGTACTTAGCGGTTGCACCGAGGCCGTTGCATTAGAGGCCAAGCTGACAGAGCTGGAGCGCAAGATGGGGGAGGGCGACCAGCGCGCCGTCGACTCCTACGCCAACGTCCAAGCCCGCTTTGAGCTCGCCGGCGGCTACAACTGGCGCGACCGCGTGACCGACATCGTCTTCGGCCTTGGCTTCCACGAGCGCGACCTTGGCCGCTCGCTTGACAGCTTCTCGGGCGACGAGAATGATTGCGGCGTCCAGCTCGACGAGCGTCTTCTCAAGCCACTC
>JBAXGJ010000314.1:0-1979 GCA_037139475.1 Actinomycetes bacterium | reverse complement strand
TTCATCAGCTCAGCCGTGCGAGCAGCAGTGCCGCTCGGGCTGTCGAGCTTCTTGTCGTGGTGGAGCTCGACGATCTCTGCCGATGGCATAAGCGCTGCGGCTTCGGCGGCAAAACGCATCATCAGCACGGCGCCGATCGCAAAGTTCGGCGCGACGAGAACGTTGGCGCCGCTCAGCCCGCCCAGCTCTGCGAGGTCAAACCCTGTGGTTCCAATCACCACGTGAACGCCGGCTGCAACCGCTTCGCGCGCGTTGGGCAGCGCGCTTTCAGGCTGCGTGAAGTCAACCAGCACATCGGCGTCAGCGAGCACCTCGGCTACGGAGGTACCCAAGGCAGGGTCGGCGCGCCCAGCGAGCGTCATACCGTCGGCGCCCTCAACCGCTTCGCAGACCGCCGTGCCCATTCGGCCGGCGGCCCCGGCAACGGCGACCCTGATCGGGGTTGCTGATGCCGGTCCGTCAGTACTCATGCCGATTCCTTAGTCGCGGCCACCGCGGCGATGACGGGGGCGGTCTGAACCGCCGCTGTCGCCACCGTTGCGCTCACGGCGTTGTCCGCCGCCACCACCGCCGGAAGTGGCCGCAGCCAGTTCTTCGGTGCTCTTGCCGGCAATCGATGGGTCGTCCGAAAGACGCAGGCCAATCCGGCCACGCTCACGGTCAACTTCAACGACGCGGACCTGAATCTCATCGCCGCGGGAGAGGACGTCATCAACATTCTCGACGCGCTCACCTGGTGAGACGTTCGAGATGTGGAGAAGCCCATCCGTTCCCTTGGCAAGTTCGATGAAGGCGCCGAAGGTAGTCGTCTTGACGACCTTGCCGGTGAACTCGTCACCAACTTCGACCTCCTTCATCATCGTTGTGATGCGATCGCGCAGTGCTTCGCCGAGCTCACCGTTCGATGAGTAGATCAGCACCTGACCTTCGTCGTTGACGTCGATCTGCGATTCGAACTCCTCGGCGAGGCCGCGAATTGTTTCGCCGCCCTTGCCGATCAGCATGCCGATCTGTGACGGATCGATCTGGACCTGGATGATCCGCGGCGCGTAAGGAGACATCTCCTCGCTTGGGCTCGAGATAACGGCGTCCATCTGACCGAGAATGTTGAGACGGGCCTCCTTGGCCTGCGTCAAAGCGTCCTTGAGGATCTCGAAGGTCACTCCCGTGATCTTGATGTCCATCTGCAGCGCCGTGATCCCCTCGGTCGTACCTGCGACCTTGAAGTCCATGTCGCCGAGGTGATCCTCAACGCCAGCGATGTCGGTCAGCACGATGTAATCGTCGCCTTCCTTGATCAGGCCCATCGCGATACCGGCGACCGGTGCCTTGATCGGCACACCTGCCTGCATCAGCGAGAGCGATGATCCGCAGACCGACGCCATCGACGACGAACCGTTCGACTCAAGGATGTCTGAGACGACGCGGATCGTATAAGGGAAAGCCTCAGTGTCAGGGACAACCGGAACCAGCGCCCGCTCAGCGAGCGCGCCGTGACCGATATCGCGGCGCTTAGGGCCACGCATGAAGCCTGCTTCACCAACCGAGAATGGCGGGAAGTTGTAGTGATGCCAGTAGAAGCGATTCTTCTCTAGCCCGAGCGTGTCGAGCCGCATCTCTTCTTTCAGCGTGCCGAGCGTGGCGATCGAAAGCGCCTGCGTCTGGCCGCGTGTGAAGAGCGCCGAACCGTGCGTGCGGGGAGCGACGCCAACCTCGATTGAGATGTCGCGGATCTCCTGTGCGTCACGGCCGTCGGGGCGCTTCTTGTCAACCGCAATGCGATTACGGATCGTCGCCTTCTCAAGCTTCGAAAAGATCGTTTGCGCTGTTGCCTTCTTATCGCTGTAGTCAGCGTCGTCAGGGCTGCCGGCGTACTCGGCAACGATTGCGTCGCAGACCGCGTTGCTGGCGTCCTGGCGAGCAAGCTTGTCCTCAACCTGGGTTGCGGCGTCGAGATCGGCGCCGTGCGAGGCGCGGAC
>JBAXGJ010000313.1:0-1992 GCA_037139475.1 Actinomycetes bacterium | reverse complement strand
AAGCAGCCACGCTACGCGCAGGCTTTGCAGTGGGTAATGCGGCCGCAGGAGTTCGTCGTTCGCCAACGCGAGCGCTTTGGCGACGTCTTCACGCTGGAGTTCATCGACGGGCAACCGCTCGTAGTTCTCAGCGACCCGGAAGACGTCCGCACGGTCTTCACCGGCTCAGCTGAAGTGATGCATGCTGGCGAAGCGAACAAGCTGCTCGCGCCGATCCTCGGTTCGCGTTCGATTCTGCTGCTCGACGAAGCCGAACACCTGCGCCATCGGCGGCTCTTGCTGCCGCCATTTCACGGCGAGCGGATGCTGCGCTACGAGCAGATCATGGCCGAGGCCGCGGGGCGCGAGCTGGCGACTTGGCAAGAGGGCGAGACGATCGAGATGCTGCCGCGGATGCAAGCGATCACGCTTGAGGTGATCATGCGTGCCGTATTTGGAATTGAAGACGGGCTCGGAAAAGAGCGGCTGCGCGTGCTGCTGCGGACGATGCTCCAGCAGACAACGAACATGAGCCAGATGGCGCTGAGCCTGATCCTTGGCCCAGATTCGGAGCGGCTCCAGCAGCGCCTCGATGAAGTCCTTGGGCCGGTCGACGAAGAGCTCTACCGCGTGATCGCCGAGCACCGCCGCGCGCCTGACCTTGAAGAGCGCGAGGACATCCTTTCGATGTTGCTGCTGGCGCGCGACGAAGACGGTCAGCCGCTCAGCGACGAGGAGCTGCGCGATGAACTTATGACGCTGCTGCTGGCTGGCCATGAGACGACTGCCAGTTCGCTCTCGTGGGCCTTCGAGCAGCTCACTCAAAAGCCGCAGACGCTGGAGCGGCTGACCGAGGAGCTGCGCGAAGGCGACGACGAGGCTTACGTCGACGCTGTGATTCAGGAAACTATGCGGCTGCGACCGGTGCTGCCGATCGTGATTCGTTTGCTGAAGGAGCCGATCACCGTTGGTCAGGGGCGCTTCCGGCTGCCGGCAGGCACGCGCGTCGCGCCGGCGATCATCCTTTTACACCTTCGCGATGACATCTACCCCGAGCCTTTCGAGTTCCGACCCGAGCGCTTCATCGAGACGCCTCCCGGCACCTACACCTGGATCCCATTCGGCGGCGGCATGCGCCGCTGCGTTGGCTCGGCATTCGCGCTGTTTGAGATGCGCGCCGTCCTGCGCGCCGTGCTGACGAGCTTTGAGATCGAGGCCGTCGGTGGGCCTGAGCGGATCGCGCGCCGCTCGCTGACGATCGTGCCCGACCACGGCGGCCGCGTGCGGCTCGTCAGGCGCCTTGAAGCTGGCGGCCGCGACGGTGCAGAGCAAGGCGCGCTAGCAGTCTGATGGGCGTCGGCGAACCGCCCGAGCGCACCGACCCCGGCGCGCCGCGAATCTTCCAGTCCGGCCAGCCGCAAGGCGTGCCGCCACTAGAGCTGACCGGTGAGCGAACGCTCCCCGACGTTCCCGAAGAGAACTACTGGTACCGCCGCCACTCGATTGTTTACGAATGGATCGGTGCCCGCGTCGGTGGCCTCAGCGTCGTTGACCTTGCCTGCGGCGAGGGCTACGGCAGCGCTGTGCTCGCGCGCAGCGCGGCCGACGTCGTCGGCGTTGACGCCAACCCCGACGCCCACGCCCACGCCGAGGCCCGTTATGCGCGGCCCGGGCTCAGCTTTGAGCGCACGCTGATCGACAGCTACGAGCAGCCGCGTGACGCCGTCGTCTTCCTCCAGACGATTGAGCACGTGACTAATCCGGGCGAGATCCTCGACCACTGCCGCGGATTGGTCGAGCAGAGCGCGAATCCTGCCGTCTACATCTCGACCCCCAACGTGCTGACGCTGGCGCCTGAGGGCGCCGACCGCTCAGGTAATCCGTGGCACGTCCACGAGTACCGCCCGAACGAGTTCCGCGCGCTCTGCGAATCGCACTTCGGCGAGCTTGAGATCTTCGGCCTCCATCACGCCCGCGCGCTGCGCGCCCACCAGATCGCGATTGAGCGCTTCG
>JBAXGJ010000312.1:0-2006 GCA_037139475.1 Actinomycetes bacterium | reverse complement strand
GCCGACAGCGACGGCCCCGTTCGCTACACGGCACCCTCACTGATCTTCACCGCGCTGCATCGGTGATCGCAGCCTCCGATCCGGAGACCGGAGATCACGCTGCCGCGGTTGCCGAGGTGATGGTCTTCACCGTGCTGGCGTTCTTCGCCGCTCACGTTTACGCGCTGCTGCTTGGCGACTGGAGCAAGAAGAAACGCGCGCCTGATTCTCGCGACGTAAAAGAGATGGTGCTCGCGCAGTCGCCGATGATCACGGTGGTCTCAGTGCCGCTAGTGATTCTGCTGCTCGCGGTGGTCGAAGTATTTGCCGATCAGACGGCGGTCAGCCTCGCTCTTTACGCCTGCGTCGGCGAGCTCGCCGCGACCGCTTGGTACGCCTCGCGCGGGGCCGGCGCGTCGCGCTCGGTGAGCCTGATTGCGGTTGCCGTGGCGATCGTGATCGGCGTCGCAATCATCGCGATGAAGGCAGCCCTCCACTAAGTAGGTAGGCTGAAGCGATGTCCGGTGACGCGCGCACATTGATCGCCAAAGCCGCCAACGATGTGGTCGCACAGGTGCCCGCGCTCGCACCGCTGAAGATCGTCGTTGACGTTCAGCTCCAGGGCCGCGGAGACCTGCAGGTATTCCGCCTCGAGATGCCGCAGGCCGAGGTCACCAAGGACGTCGCATCCGACGCAAAGATTCACCTCGCAATGCGCCGCGAGGAGTTCAATAGGCTCGTCGAAGAGGCCAGCATTCCGGCATGGCGCAAGGCCTTTGAGACAGGCAGCATTAAGGCGAGCGGCGTTGAGCAATACATGAAGCTGATCACTCAGGTGATTGACAAGCAGCAGAGTCGCGCGCAACTCAAGCGTGCGAGCCACTAGCGCTGATGGCGATCGCCGCAACCCACTTCACCGACCCGGGATGCCCGTGGGCATACTCTGCCCGCCCGGCGCTGCGCACGCTCGAGTGGCGCTTCGGTGACCAGCTCGATTGGGAGCTCGTCGTGATCGGCCTGACCGAGGATGCGAAGCAGTACGAGGAGCGCGGCTACACGCCGGAGCGCATGGTCTCAAGCTGGCCCGTCTACCACGAACGCTTCGGAATGCCGTTCGGTTACCAGGTCAAGGCCGGCGTCTCCGCCACAAGCCGCGCCTGCCGCGCCGTGATGCTCGCCAACGAGCAGAGCCACGAGCTGGGGGAGGCGGCACTGAGCGCACTGCAGTTCATGCACTTCACGACGATCGAGATGCTCGAGGACCCGGCCGCGATTGCCGCTGCGCTAAATGAGGTCGATGGGCTCGATGGCGACGCGATCGCCGCGCGCCTTGACGACGACGACGTGTTGGAGCGCTACGAAGCCCAGCGCACGCGCGCCCGCCAAGCAGCCGGCGGCGCCACCGAAGCGCAAGGCAAGAGCGCCGACAGCGACGGCCCCGTTCGCTACACGGCACCCTCACTGATCTTCACCGCGCCGGACGGCAGCTCGCTAGAGGCCGGCGGCTTCCAAACGATCGAAGCCTACGACGTGATTCTCGCCAACCTTGACGCAACGCTTGAGCGCCGCCCGCGTGCGGAGAGCGTGACCGAAGTGTTCGAGTTCTTCAAGCAGCCGCTACCGACGGCCGAGATCGCCGCCGTGATGGCGGAGCCGATGATGCCGCCCAACACCGGCGCCGTGCTGGCCGAGCTGCAGGAGCTGACCGCTGACGGCAAGCTCCTGCGAGACCCTCTCGGCGACGACGCGCTCTGGCGCGCCGCCGTCTGAGGGCTTCTCTACTTCTGGTACGTCGCGTTACCGGTGATCGTGATCTGACCGTCGGTGCCTGCGAGGTTGTCGGTCTCGACGAACGTCAGCGCGCTCGCCTTGAGGCCGCGGAAGTCGCCGGTTCCGCCGGTGATGCTCATTGTGCCGGTCAGCGTGATCTGGTCAGCGGCAGTGTCGGCCACGAAGGTGATCTTCGCGATGCCCTTGATCAGGCCAGCGCCGCTGCTTAGCGTCACCTTGCCAACGCCGGTTCCCTT
>JBAXGJ010000311.1:0-2015 GCA_037139475.1 Actinomycetes bacterium | reverse complement strand
GAACCTCGCCTGGCTGCGATCGTGGTTGGTTTCACATGGCCGACCAGCGATACGAGATCCGTGATGCCCAAACGATGATCGGCAAGCTCGTCGACGGCGGCATCGCGCAGCCCAGTGCGATCGGAGTGACGGGATTTTCTTGGGGTGGGGGGCAGTCACTTCAGCTCGGTTGGCTTAAGAATCGCGTCAGGACGACCGACGGGAAGCTCGTACCTTGGCGCTCACCGAAAGGGCGGCCGCTGTCGATCAGGGCAGCATGGCCCCGCGGCGAATGGTCGAATTTGGCCTGGTCGTTGATCCCGACCGGTTACTTCTCCGACACAGCGAAGGGGGTCGCGGCCGAGAAGGCCGCGCCGGTTGGAACGCCACTTGGTGCGCTGACCGAAACCACATTGCTGCAGCTGCTGCTGGGCGCTGACTACGGCGCGCCTGAAGGAGCCGACCCGCAGGTCGACCCGATTGGATGGAGCAAACTCTTCGCCGCCGGTGAGCCCTATGGATCGGAGATCAAGGGCGTAGTCACGAATCTGTCCCGCTACTCCTCAATCACAGATCTCTCTGGCTCGCCGGCGCCGCTGCTGCTCCAAAATGGTTTCGCCGATGAGCTCTTTCCGCCACGTGAGGCTCTTCGCGCTTACAACATCGCCCGATCAAGGAACCCAAAGGCGCAGGTCGCGCTGCAGTTCGGCGATTTAGGCCATCCACGAGGCTCAAATAAGCTCAACACATTCACCTATTTCAACACCCAGGGCTCAGCCTTCTTTGATTACTGGCTGCGTGGGAGAGGCAAGCCACTGGCGCCGGGGAGCGTGTCGGCGATGACGCAAACCTGCCCTTCACCAAACCAAAAACCGCCTGCAACGGCGATTCCTCCGGCTGGTGGCCCCTATAGAGCTTCGAGCTGGAAGGCGCTCAGCGCTGGCGCCGTGGGGATGTCCAGCACCCGCAAGCAGACTGTTCTCTCCGCCGACTCCGACGCTGCGCTCGGCGCTCAGTTCACTTTTATAGCGGGGACGCTCGATGACTGCCTGACTGTGCCTCGGACGAGCAGCGCTGGCGCCGCTTACTACGCGCTGGCTGCGACTCGGCCCTTCACGCTGCTTGGCCTACCGGCGATTCGCGCAACAGTTGCCGTCAAGGGGACCTATGCCCAACTAGCAGCCCGACTTTGGGACATCGCTCCCAACGGTCAGCAGCGATTGATTTCGCGAGGTGTACGGAGATTGACGGCAAACCAGAAGGGAACGATCAACTGGCTGCTCAGTGGAAATGGATACCGCGTTGAAGCTGGGCATCAGCTTCGACTTGAGCTGCTCGGCTCCGACTTCACTCCGAAGACACCCACTCCGAAGACACCCCTTCAAGTGCCGATGTACCGGCCCAGCAACGGAACCTTCAGCGTCGCGATCTCGAAACTGACGTTGACGTTGCCAACGCTTCAGCGCTCATCCGGCGCGCTCGGTTAGGCCGGCGCCGGCCGCACAGCCAGCTCGCCTGGGCTAGAAGGATCCAAAGCGCGTATGTTGAGAGCGTGGCGCGGCCTTCGAGCAAGCGGGCGGCCGAGCTTCGCGGTACCGTTCCAAGGCCAACAAGCCTTCGACCCTAGGAGTTCTTTAATGACCCGTCTTTCCGTCGCCCCATTTCTCTCAGTTGCTTGCATCGCTGCAGTCGCGGCCGTAACGCTGCCTGGCTGCGGCAAGCCGGAGTTCTGCGCGAAGAAGAGCGAGTTCAACAGCTCGGTCACGACGCTGACGAGCGTTTCGCTGACTCCGCCCGATCCGACCGTGGTCTTTAACGACATCACAAACGTTCAGAACGCTGGCACGGCGATGATTAACGCCGCCAAGAGCGACTTCCCAAGCCAGTCGACTGCGCTCGAGAGCGCTGTCAACGACGTTGTTGCGACAGGCAAAACGCTGACGATGACGACGGATCTAACGGCAACCGGCGTAACGCTCGCCGCGCAGCTGCTGACGCTCAAATCGGCTTGGAGCAGCTTCCAGACTGCAACGGAC
>JBAXGJ010000310.1:0-2015 GCA_037139475.1 Actinomycetes bacterium | reverse complement strand
AAAACAAGGGCGCAGTCAAGTTCAAGCTCGCTCAGGGCGGCTCCGACGTTGGCGTCGCCGACGTTGCTGCTGGCCGTGTGTCGATCGGGAACTCATCTCGCGACCCTAAGACAAGCGACCCAGGTGGAATCTTCTTCAACAAGATCGCTAAGGACGGGATCTGCATCATCACGAACCCGTCTAACCCAATCTCAAACCTTTCTCAGGCGCAGATCAAGGCGATCTTCGGCGGTTCGGTTCGTGACTGGAGCGACGTTGCTGGTTCGAACATCAGCGGCGCAATCGACGTAACGGTTCGCACCGCTGCTTCGGGAACTCAGGACGCGTTCGCGAAGATCTTCCTTGGCACGACGTCGGTAACCGGCGCCGCGGCACAGAAGGCCTCGAACGGTCTGGTTCAGCAGGCAGTGAAGTCGAACAAGAACGCGGTTGGTTACGTGTCGATGGACTTCACTAGCGGCGTTAACGCAGCTGCCTACAACGGCGTTGCTTGCGACCTGCGTAACGCAAAGTCCGGAGAGTACGGCGGAGTCCGTAACTTCTGGATGGTTACGCGTGGACCAGCGACCGGCAACATCAAGAAGTTCATCAGCTGGGCGCAGGATTCTGCTGCGGCAGCGAAGATCACCGGATCTCACTGGGTTCCGCTGAAATAGTGCTGGACCGGCTCAGAGAGCCGTGGACGGACAGGCGCGCCGGGCTTTTGCTCGGCGCGCTTGCCTGTTCTGTGCTGGCCGTAATCGTCTTCATGCTCGTGTTCATCGCGATCAAGGCGTGGCCTTCATTTGCTCATAACGGGCTTTCTTGGTTTTCATCGAAGGGCAACGCCGACCAGCAGCTCGACGCGATGGTCAACTCGGGGGCCAACCCAAGCGGCGCCGACTACGAGCTCGGCGCTTGGCCGCTGATCTACGCGACGCTTCTGACGACCTTCTTCGCCACCTTCTTCGGCCTGATCTTCTCGCTGCTCTCAGCAATCTTCATCGTTGAGTTCGCGCCCGAGCAGATCCGCCGCGTGATCGTCCCAGTAGTTCGCCTATTGGCCGCGGTCCCTTCCGTGATCTATGGCCTGATCGGCATCCTCGTACTTGCCCCTTTCATCGGCAACAGCGTTATCTCATCCGACCAGAAAAGCTCGGTGCAGTTCGTTATCCCGCTCTCGGGTACCGGGCTTGGGGTCGCGATAGCAGTGCTGACAGTGATGATCACGCCGATCATGATCGCGATCACTGTCGACGGGCTGCACTCGATTCCGCGCGCCTGGAAGGAAGGCGCGCTGGCACTCGGCGTAAACCGCTGGCGCGCGATGTGGACCGTCACAGTCCGCGCAGCGCGGCCAGCAATCATCGCCGGCGCCGTGCTGGCAACCGCCCGCGCGCTGGGCGAGGCGATCATGATCTCAATGGTCGCTGGCTCGAAGGGCTTCTCACCGAACCCGCTCGACGGTTTCACCTTCTTTTTCGAACCGATCCGCACGCTCGCCGCGACCGTCGTTGAGGACGCCGAGTCGATCAACGCTCCAGCGATGCAAGCAAGCCTCTACTCGATGGCACTAGTGCTTCTGATCGGCGCCTTCTTCCTTTCGCTTGGTAGCTGGATCGCCAAGCAGCCACTGAAGAAATACGGGACGAGGTCGTAATGAGCGTCCCAACACGCCCGGGCAGCACGACTCCGCTTCCTCCACTTCCGCTACCTCGATCACCTGGCGGCGGTGGCCGGCAAGGCAGATCACCAAAGAAGAAGCGCGTTAATGAGTCAATCAGTACGTGGCGGCTGACCGACCGGATCGGCTACGTATTGATGTGGGCGGCAGGGCTACTGCTCTGCGCGATCGGGATTGGAATCCTCGTCTACATGGCCTTCAAGGGGCTCCAGTACCTACGCCCCGACCTGCTCTTCAGTAGCCCGACGGCCGATGTTGACCAGTCGAAGAGCGGCGGCTTCCTCGACCCTCTGCTTGGGACAGTCATAATTACGCTGATCGGAATCACAATCGCGACGCCGATCGCAATTGG
>JBAXGJ010000309.1:0-2015 GCA_037139475.1 Actinomycetes bacterium | reverse complement strand
CGCGCGCGGCTACGCTGCGCAGGCAATGGCTCGTTACGTCATAAAACTTGGCTCCAACATCGTCGCTGACGAAGCGGGAGCGCTACGCGAGGATCTACTGACCGCCGTCTGTAGTGAGGTGGCCGCGCGCCACGAGGCTGGCGATTCAGTTGTGCTCGTCTCGAGCGGTGCGATCGCCCGCGGGATTGAGGTGCTCGAACTCGGTTCGCGCCCCCAGGCGATGGCCGACCTTCAGGCCGCCAGCGCCGTCGGGCAGGGAAAGCTCTACCGCGTCTATGACGAGCTGCTGCGCGAGCGTTCGATCATCAGCGCGCAGGTACTCCTTACCTTCTTCGACGTTGGCCACCGCAGTCACTACCTCAACGCCCGCCAGACGCTCAGTCGCCTGCTCGAGTGGGGCGTGGTGCCGGTCGTGAACGAGAACGACACGACCGCGACCGAGGAGATCTCGTTTGGCGACAATGACTTTCTTGCCGCACAGGTGGCGATCATGGTCGGCGCTGACCGGCTCGTGCTGCTGACAAATCAGGATGGGCTGCACCAGGCTGATCCGCGAACAGATCCGAACGCGCCGCTGGTAGATCAGGTCAGCCATCCGTCGCAGCTGAGCGAATATGAGATCGGTCAGGCCCCATCAGGGCTCGGCTCCGGTGGCATGCGCTCAAAGGTCGTCGCCGCCGAGATGGCTACGGCCGCAGGGATTCCGACGACGGTCGCCAGCGGGATCCGCGAGGGGGCGCTGGCAAGGGCGCTCAGTGGCGAGCCCGAGGGAACTCGCTTCGCAGCACAAGATGAGCGCTACTCGAGCTTCGAGCTGTGGCTGCGCTACGCCAAGCCAACCCGTGGCACGCTGACGATCGACAGTGGCGCTGAGCGCGCGCTGCGTGAGTCCGGAGCATCGCTGCTGCCGGTTGGCATCAGCGCCGTAGACGGCGAGTTTGAGCCTGGCGACGCGGTTGAACTACACGGCGCGGCCGGCGTAATCGGTAAGGGCATCTGCAACTACTCGGCCGAGGAGCTCGGCCGTGTCGCGGGCTTGGGCTCCGACGAGGTCGAGACGATCATCGGCCGGACACCGGAGGTAGCCGTCCATCGCGATTATCTAGCGCTTGGCTAGGCGCTGCGACAACCCTTGCTCCTGACTACTCTCTGCTGATGGCAAGCGAACAGATGACCGTCGCTCAGCTCTGCGCTGAAGTGAAGGCTGCGGCACCTGCCTTAGCGCGCGCGCCGCGCGAGATCAAGGATGCCGCGCTGCAAGCGCTGGCAGACTCGCTCGAAGCCCGGTCAGCGGAGCTGATCGAAGCGAATGCGCTGGATCTAGCTGCCGGCGAGGCGGCTGGGCTGTCGGCCGCGCTGCTGGACCGCTTGCTCTTGAACGAGGAGCGAATTGCCGCGATCGCCGCAGGTGCCCGGCAGGTAGCTGCGCTCGACGACCCGGTCGGCGAGCTGATTGAGCAGCGCGAGCTTGAGAACGGCCTGCGGCTGCGCAAGCTGCGCGTGCCACTCGGCGTTGTCGCGGTCGTCTACGAGGCTCGGCCAAATGTGACGATCGACGCTTCGGCGCTATGCCTCAAGTCAGGGAATGCCTGCCTGCTGCGCGGTTCGGGTTCGGCTGAGCATTCGAACGCGATGATGGTTGAAATTGCCGCCGACGCAGCCGGGTCGGTCGGCCTGCCGCGCGCCGTGGTGACGCTCGTCGGCGGTGGCCGCGACCAGCTCGCTGAGCTCGCCACCCAGCAAGGGGTCGTAGATCTGATCGTTCCGCGCGGCGGCGAGGGGCTGAAGGCAGCGCTTGAGCAGGTCGCAACGATTCCCGTCCTCTACGCCGCTTCAGGCAACTGCCACGTCTATGTCGACCGCGGAGCCGATCTTCAGCAGGCTGCCGCGATTACGCTCAACGCGAAGGTGCAGCGGCCGGGCGTCTGCAACGCAGCCGAGACGCTCCTGATTCACCGCGACGTGGCGGCCGAGTTCGTGCCCTCGATCGTGAATCAGCTCCTCGACGCTGGCGT
>JBAXGJ010000308.1:0-2019 GCA_037139475.1 Actinomycetes bacterium | reverse complement strand
CGCGCAGCGGCCCAGAGAGAACTGCGAGCCCTTTCTCCGTCACGCCCCCGGGCGTGGCGACCTCGCGGCAGATCTGCTCGCTGTCGTTATCCCGAGCGACGAGAAGCGCGCTCGATCCCTTGAGAGTGGAGCCGACGAGCTGTGTAGCGGTCGCCGCGTCCATCCCCTCAGCTACGGCCGCGTCGACCTGAGTCTGCGCGACTAGGGCGAGATAAGCGGGACCAACCCCGCTAATGCCGGTCAGCACGGCGAAGTGCTCTTCCTCGATCGCAACGACCTCTCCAACCTCTTCGAGCAGCGCGACGACCTTGTCGTATGCGGCCTGGTCACCGGCGTCATCGTTGACGATCCCGATCGTCGCCTGACCTATCTCGACGGCAAGGTTGGGCATGATCCGAAAGACGCGGCTCTGCGGGTAGGCGGCGCGGAGCTCAGCCACGGTCACGCCAGCCAAGATTGAGATTACGATCGTGCTGTCGTCCGAGATCTCGGCGGCGACCTCATTGAGCTGTTTTGGCTTGTGGCAGAGGACGACGATGTCGCTGTTGGCGGCAACCTCGGCGTTGGTCTCGACCGCAGCTCCACCGACCAGCGCAGCTAGCGCTTCGGCCTGTTCTATCTCCAGAGCCGAGCAGGTAACGGGCCTGCCCCAGCCGACTGCGAGTGCTCGCGCCATGTTGCCGCTGCCTATGAGACCGATCCGCATGATGCTCGAACCGTACAGCTTGATCGGCCGCGTGAAGGCGCGCCGCGGACTAGCTCTGGTTGAAGAAGCCCTTTTCGATTAGCGAAGCGCGTTCCTCGGCCGAGATCTCGACGTTGCGTGGAGTGAGCATGAAAACCTTCTCGGCGATCTTCTGCATGCCGCCGTCGAGCCCGTAGGTGAGCCCGCTGGTGAAGTCGATAAGTCGCTTGCTCAGCTCTGAGTCGGTTGACTGAAGGTTGAGCACGACAGGAATGCCGTCACGGAATTTATCGGCCACCTGTTGAGCATCGTTGAAGCTCTTCGGGATTACGAGGTGAACTCGGTCGGCCGATCCTCCGTTACCGCTACGGCTCTTCGCGGCGCGCGGCCCGCCGGCCCCACGGCGGGGCTCGTCGTCAGGGAAGATTTCCTCGATCTCATCGTTCTTACGACGCTTCGTAAGTCGCTTAACGTTGGGCCGCTCGCGGTAGCGCCCTTCCAGTTCAGCTTCGGGTTCGAAAGAGCCAGTTTCAGGGGCGTACGGATCGCGATCTTCGGCAAGACCGAAGTAAACGAGAGCGCGGTGCCATGTATCGCTAAGGGCCATAAGACAAGTTTACCCACGCAGCGGCGTTTTCCTGCCGAAAAGCGTGCGTTCGCCTAACGCAGCAGGCGACTGCCAATGCGAACAATCGTTGCGCCTTCCTCGATTGCGACTGCAAAATCCTGCGTTGTGCCCATCGAAAGCTGTTCCAGGCCCCTTTCCTGCGCTAATTCGCGCAGAGCAGCGAAGCTTGCCCTGCTCAGCTCTGGGTCGGCCGACAACGGTGGCATCGTCATCAGGCCAAGCACTGGAACTGGGCATCGGGCAATGAAATCGTCGAGCTCGTCCGCCGCTACGCCGGCCTTGCCTTGCTCTCCCGAAATGTTCACCTCAACTAGCGCTTTCGTTTCGGGCGTGCCGTGCTTTTCGAGTTGTGCGAGGACCGAATCGCTCGCAACCGAGTGGATCAGCCTCACATACGGAACGATTAGTTTGACTTTGCGGCTCTGTAGGGCGCCGATGAAATCGAACGTGAATCGGTCGGGGTAGGCCTCGGCGCGGGCGATTAGATCCTGCGCGCGGTTCTCCCCAACCAAAGTGATGTCGGCGTCGAGAAGCTTCCCGCTCTCGTCGATCGGCACATACTTGGAGGCCAGCAGCAGCTCGACCTCGGAGCGGCTGCGCTCGGCGCGCTGGCAGGCCGCGCTGATCTCTGCCTCGATCGCTTCGCGCGCGGCGATGATCGCCTCGGTACTGAGTCCGCTGATCAGCTCAGCCATGTCGCCCCCAG
>JBAXGJ010000307.1:0-2019 GCA_037139475.1 Actinomycetes bacterium | reverse complement strand
TAACTGACACACGGCCTGCTGACCAGTTAAATTCTGGCATCAGTTGATGACCGACAATGCTGCCAAGCCCCCTCTCCTTTGGGGCCTCACAGCGGTTGCGCTGATCTCAGGCGGCCTTGGCGGCGGCTGCGCTGTTGCGGCAGGTTACGGGGGGCAATCGGTTGGGGCCGCGATCGCGGCGCTGTTGGTCGTCGCAGCAGCGGTCATTAGCCCGCGCGAGATGCTTTGGAAGGCCGGCCTGGTCAGCGCCACCGCAACCTTCCTAATGTTGCTGCTCGCTCACACGACCGGCGGTCATCCAATCGCAGCTGGCATCTCGATGGCGCTAGTTGCCTTCGTGGGAGCACTTCTCGCTGCTGGCGGATCGGGGTTCGCGTTCGCAGGTTCACTGCTCTCGCTTGCCTACTTCGTCCCGGCGGCGGCACTTCGCGTAAGTAATGGCCTCAGCCTCAGCAGAGCAATTGAGCTTGGACTAATTGGCATCGCCGCCGGTCTAGTGATCGTGGGCGCTGTGGTCGTCCTGCGTGCGCTGAGAGGAAGCCCGCCCGACAAGCCGGAAGAGCAGTCAACTCCGGCTGACGCGAAGATTTCGCCGCGGGCGGCAATCGGTGAATCGCTGCGGCAGCGCGACAACACCTTCCGCTACGCGACGCGGCGCGCACTGGCACTCGGCGTAGCGATGGGAATCTTCCAGATCAACAACAACCAGAACGTCTTCTGGATCATGCTGACGATCTTCATCGTGCTCGGGCCGGATCGCGCTTCAAGCTGGGAGAAGGCGCTGAAGCGCAGCGGCGGAGTGATCGTCGGCGCCCTCGTGATCAGCGGCCTATCCGAGGTTCTCCCAGCCGAAGTGATATTTGGCCTAGCAGCGTTCGCGCTGCTAGGAGGCCTGCTCTATCTCCAGCGCAATTACACCGTCTGGGCGGCTGGAATCACATTCATGGTGCTCACCCTGTTCGGCGCGCAAGATCACGATTTCATCGTCTGGGCCGAGCGCCGCGTCGTCGACACGCTGATCGGTGCCGCGATCGCATTGCTCGTCGGCTATCTCGTGCTGCCGGATCGTAAGAACCGAGACGATCTTTCAGCTTCGGACCCTGAGGTCTAGAAGGCACGCCGCCAACGCTCAGCCCTTGCCGGCGCTGATCGTGATGGCGACCACGAGCGAGACGGCCACGAGAGCGCCGATAGCCATCAGGATTGGGCTGCTGCTGTTCTGCATGAAGTGAATTACAGCGGCGACGATCCCCAGCGGAATCGCGATTGAGAGGCCTAGAAAGGTCGCTCGCACGAGGTCGCGCCGATCGTGCCCTTTGTCATGGACCTCCTCGGCGTGCTCGACTGCGGCCTCGGCGGTCCCCACCTCGCCGCCGTAGAAGGCGACCGCGCGGTTACCGAGTTTGCGCGTGTGGCTCTCGCAGCCCCAGGCCATCATGATCATGAAAGTGACTGGAAATACCCAGGTTGAGACCCAAACTATGAGCCCGAAGATAATTCCGATCGTCGCCTTCAGTCGCGCCCTGGCGCCTCGCGCTTTCTCTCCTCCGGGCGCCGCGAGAAAGCCGCCAAAGATCAGCACTGAGTAGACCGCACTGACCCAAACCTTGAGCGGGCGCCGCGATTCGGGCTTCCCCGGCGTGGGCATGTCGCGCACCTTCGTCAGTGCTTCAACTGCCACCTCAACGGTCGGATGAACGCCGCGAAGCACAAGGGTCTCGGCTGAGGTTGATAGCTCGCTCGGGTCACGGCCATAAAGCGCGGCGGTGCGCAGCACCATTCGGCCCTCCTGCCAGAGGTATGCCATGTATGCAGGAACGAGCGCGATCATGAATGGTGTGCCGGAGAGCGCACCATCTACACGCGCGATGTGCGCGCTCTTCGTGCGCAACTTCTCAGCGATCTGGGCCTTCGACAGGTCGGGTTGCTCTACCTGAACGCGATCGGCCCACTGCTGCGCCGGCTCAGCGAGGTTGTGAGCGCCGAAGAGCGTGAGTCGCTCGGCGACGTGCACCGGGT
>JBAXGJ010000306.1:0-2025 GCA_037139475.1 Actinomycetes bacterium | reverse complement strand
GATCGTCCTGGCGGTAAGGCATTCCCGTCACATCCAAGAGTTCGCCTGCGGGCGCCGTCACGCCAGCGCTGCTGGCCGCGGCGCCGATCAGTGAGCCGGCGCTAACAGCTGCGCCGGCGCTGATTGCGGAGGTGATAAAGCCTCTACGGGTTGACTCGCTCATAGGCCAAATACTACGTGAGGCGCGAGCCTTGCGCGACGGTTCAGCGGCCGACGACGTCGCCGAAGAAGTCCATCACGGCGTCGTTGCGACGCTGCGGCGACATCGGTTCGCAGTGGAATTGCGTGCCTTGTGTGGCAGTGAAGTTGACGTACTTCTTTCCGCGACTGTTTCGCAACACGTCATAGAGAATCTTCGCCTGGCCGGGGAAGAACTGCTCAAGCTCGTTGTTGATCACTAGGGCCGGGCGATGCACCTTCGGCGCAACTGCGCGGTTGTCGTATTGGATGATCTGCCCGTACTTCTCGAACATTGTCGAGCCGGGATAGATCTCCAGCCTTTTCGAGAGGCCAAAGCGGCTGTTGGCCGACTCTTTCGCCGTGTAGTTCTCCCAGTTGGAATTGAAGGTTGCTTTGTCTCCGGCCGCGAACGCATCAAGCATTCCGGGGAAGGTGCTCAGGCCGTCGGTCCAAGTGCTGCCTGCGTAAACGACGCCCGGGTCGACGCTGATAGCTGCCAGACGAGATTCAAACGCCGCAGCGCGTGGAACCAGCTCGCCGCCGAAGCTCGATCCGCTGAGGACGATCCGGTCGCGGTCCACGTCCGAGCGGCGGCGCAGCCAATCAACGATCGGCGTGATCACCTTCTCCCATTCGGGGATGAAGGTCTGGTTCTTCTCGAACAGCATTCCGCCCTCGCCGGGCCCGTCGAAGATCAGCACGTTCCAGTCGCGCTCGAGGGCGGCGTAACCGCCGGCGCCCCAAAGGTCGATCGCTTGGGCGTCGGAGCCGTTGTTCATCAGCAGTGTTGGGCGCCGTTTGCCGTCGCCGGAAGGGCGCAGGAACCAGCCCGGCATCGGGCTCTTTGGGCCGTTCCAAGGCAGCCGCACAACCTCCATCTTTGGCCGCATCTGCGCGCCTGCCTTCTCCCAAGCGCTGCGCATTGCGCGGTAGACGGTGCGCTCACGGACTCGCGCTGATGCCGGCACTGCGCCGCCGCCGGCCATCGTCGTTAGCTCGGCGTTGCTGGAGCGGGCGAGCACAAAGTAGAGAGCCTGCGAGTAGTAGGA
This sequence comes from Actinomycetes bacterium, assembly GCA_037139475.1. Lineage (GTDB taxonomy): Bacteria > Actinomycetota > Thermoleophilia > Solirubrobacterales > Solirubrobacteraceae > F1-60-MAGs163. The sequence goes on along the minus strand of JBAXGJ010000306.1, from coordinate 796 downwards.
GGCGGCGCGCAGGTAAGCGTTGCGAGCCGTGATGCGACGGCCGCGCTGCGCTGCGTAGTCGGCGTACTTGGCAACGCTCTGCGCTTCCGCGACGAACTCTTCGCAGAAGGCGACGTAGCTTTCGTTGCGGTTCTGGATCCGTTTGATCACAGTCGTGATCTCGCCGTACTCACCAGAGGCGGCAGAGATGTTGCCGAGCGCAAAGAGGGTTTGGAAGGTCAGCGTCTGGTCGCTGAAGATCGGCACCGGTGGCGCTGGCACGTTCTTGATCCCAGGCGCGTACGCGGTCGAGCCGGAGCCGCTCGCGGCGGCGGCGCTCGGTGCGAACTGCAGCGCGCCCAAACCGGCGACGGTCGCGCTTGCAGCTGCGCCTCGGGCCATCAGCTGGCGGCGCGTGAGAATGCTCGCTTCGCTTTCACCCTCCGAGATGTCAGATCGTTGATCGTCTTGAGGGTGCGGAGGATTTACCATTACTCAAGTAAATCAGGCTCCGAGCGCCTATGCGCCATCACGACGGAAGCGCCCCGATAACCTCAGCCGATGAGCAACTTCAAACTGATCCAGGCCAGCGGCGTGCTGCCTTCTCCTGCACGCGTGAATGAGCCAACGCGCGAGCCACTCCGCGTAGGCGCCGTCCAAACTCGCTTCCACGAAGATCCCGATGAGCACAAGGCCGTGCTGGCCGACGGAATTGAGACAGCGGCGGCGGCTGGCGCAAAGCTGATCTGTAACCAAGAGATAACGCTCTCGCCATACGTCTGCTGGGAGCGGCGCAGCGAGGCGGCCGATCCAATCC
>JBAXGJ010000305.1:0-2035 GCA_037139475.1 Actinomycetes bacterium | reverse complement strand
CAGACCTCTATCGAGCCGACTGCGGGAACCAGCGCACTCAGCGGACTCGCCTGCATGAGTCGTCCCAGCGCACTGAGCAGGCTCGTGGACGAGCAGGCAACGCATGCCAGTCGCGGAAGTGAAAGCGTGCTCAGCAAGCCAGTCGCCTCGGTCAACCCGCGCCTTGACAGCCCGGACGGTGTCAAGGTCGAGACAGGGCCGACCCCGTGCGCCCCGTTCCCCTGGTCGGCGGCAGGGGAAGGAGACGTGCTGATCGACGCCAGTCAAGCGTCGGGGCCGACCCGGTTGACGAGTCGGCCCCGACGATCACTCGGCCTTTCACATCACCCAGTGATTGGTCAAACGGATCTACAACTCGGCAAGCGTCACGACTGTGCCATGAATCAGACCAGACTGAGTTGCCAATTAGAACGCGCGCACCTGATGCACACCTGCAGCGTCTTGGGTCTTGTCACATTCGGCGGGATTTCCCATATTGAAGTTCTGGCAGTAGGCCTTTGCATAGTTAGCGCTGTACGCTGTCGAACCCCAGTAAGCCGGAGGATTAGCACCAAAGACGACTCCATATTCCGTGGTGAGTGTATAAATTGACATTGCATCGTAGAGCGTTTGGAGTTCATCCTCAGCCGGCAAATACCAGTCCGTTAGACCCCCCGTTGGAGTTGACGCGGCCTGTGCTGCTCCGCCCGCGCAGATCGTGGTGGGAGGGGAGTTGGTCGTACCGAGCATCGCTTGGGTGTTCATATACCCGCTGCCGATTGCTGTTCCCGGCGCATCAACATAAAATCCCGAAGCGGCGCCCGGCCCCCCAGCGCACCAGGCCGTCGCTCCACCGACGTCGTACAGTGGCGTTTCGAGGTAGAGGCAATTACTGTCGCACGCCGTGCCTGGCGCACTAAATGGCGTCGATGCGACATAGAAGACCACCCCGCCCCCTGGGCCGGTGTCACCAAAAACGCACACCCCACCATCGGCACACGACGCACCTTGTGTCGCCGCAACCATTGGTTGCTCCCCGTCCGGCGGGGGCGGTGGTACCACCGCCACGTCGTCCTGTATCGCGCCAGCGGGTCCCGCTGTCGTGGACGAGCACCCCGCAACAGCAGCAGTGACGAGCAATAACCCCACGGTCAGCAGTTTCAAGCGTGTTCTCATTGCATTCCTCTATTCGAATCGATGGGCGTGCGAATCATCCTCATGCGTCTTTGACGAACGATAACCCGTAACGGTTCCCTCGATGGTGAACAATTTCAATCCGTGACGTGAAGAGCCGATTCCTCCCAGGGCGTGTGGTGCCGGAGCGGTCGATTTGCCCTACCTTCTACGCGTCTGCCTCCTGAGATTACCCTCGGTGGTCAACGGAGCAGGCTCTGGCGTCCAAGGTCGGCTCCCTTTGAGGGTGCCCCTCGTGTTCCAGATTGCCCCAGTTCACGCCGAGCCAACTCAGGCACGCTTGGCATGCTGAGCGTGCTGCCTTAGCCGACCAAGCGCACCAGTGTCTGCCGGGAGACAGCCAACTCGGGCGAACTTCAGTTCGCGGAGTAGACGACTTCCTGACCGTGTAGTCGCAACACCTGTAGAGAGGTGACATCTCAAGGGGCCGGCTTGGCGTGCTTTGGGCGACCAGCGTGCTTATTGTTGATGGCACATTCGTGCTGGCTGATGGGCGCATTGAAGTCGTCGTGCGCACTTCTGCGAACGAGGTCGGCCTAGAGACCGCTACCGGTCGTAGTCTGACCATTGGGAGCAATGAAGTTTCCTTCGTCGGCTGAGGACACTCGGGCGCACTCGTTGGCCGGGTTGTTGGCCCGCCTCGTCGCCCCGTCAGCGAGGAGACCAGCACGCCTGTCGCCCCCGTGTGCGAGCAGGCAGGCACGCCGAATGCCCCAGCAGGCAGCCCCCTGGATGTCGAGGAAAGTCAGACAACAGTCGCTGTTCAGGAATCCGGCTTGGTTCGCTGGGGACGCCAGACGACTCAAGTCATCGACCCGCCGTCCTGTCGAGACGTCGTTGAGGCGTTCCTCAGGTGGGGGGG
>JBAXGJ010000304.1:0-2041 GCA_037139475.1 Actinomycetes bacterium | reverse complement strand
TCGATTCCTGCCACATGCTGGCCTCGGGGATTGAGATCCGCAGCGCCGACGCGCTAACGGCTGCGATCGATCAGTGCGTAAAAGCGACCGGCAAGGGCCGGATCGGCTCACTGCACTGCAACGACTCAATGATGGAGTTCGGTTCGAACCGCGATCGTCACGCTGATCTTGGCAATGGCGAACTTGGCGCCGACGGCTGCGCTGTCTTTCTCTCCGAGCCACGCTTCGCAGACCTGCCGTGCGTGCTCGAAACGCCAGGGCCGGAGAAGAAGGGCCCCACGAAGAAGCAAGTCAAAGAGGCTTCTGCCCTACGCGAGCGCGGCCTCAAAGCGCGCGCCTAAAGTTCAGGCAGCTTGGCTGGCAGCGCGGAAGGTCGCGGGCCCGAGCACGTGCTCTAGCTCGGCGCGGAGACTTGGCGTCGGCGCAACGCGGTAACCCTCACCGAACTTGAGGCTTCGGCCGCCACCCGAGGTCGTGATGTCGAGCACCACCTCGTGCTCGCCGCTGTGATTGCCGAGGATGTGTTTTAGCTCGTCGATAACGCTGGCGAGCAGGCCGCTGTCGGTCGCGTCGACCTTGAGGTGGATCGGCTGCGGCCCGAGAGCCTCGATCGCCTGCGCTGCGGCGGCCTTCTCAATCTGATCGGCGCTGGGCTCGAAACGCTCCACCGACTGAGCAACGACGCAGATCTTGCTGCGGTCCTTGTGGTCAACGCGACCCTTGACGAGCACGATCTCATCGACCCCGAGCGCGCCACCGTACTGCTCAAGCGTCTTGCCGAAGATCACGAGCTCAATGTCGGTTTCGAGGTCGTTGAGTGTCGCGAACATCATCTGATCGCCCTTTTTCGTGCGAATCTTGCGCGCCGCCGTGATGATGCCGCCAACCGTCACCGAGTCGCCATCGCGGCGGTCAGCAAGCGCGACCAGCGAACAGTCAGAGGCACCCAGCAGGGCGCCACGAACCTCTTTGAGCGGATGCGTCGAGAGGAAGCAGCCGATCGCTTCCTTCTCGGCGGCTAGCAGGTCGCGCTCGCTGTACTCAGCGCCGGAGATCGGTGGATGAACCTTCCCCACGGTCGGCGCGTCTGCCTCGCCAACCTCATCGAAGATCGACGACTGGCCGATCTGAGCGTCCGTCTGAGCTTGCTGGCCGGCAGCCTGAGCCTGCTCGAGCACGTGCATCATTCCTTGACGCGTAGCACCGGTTGAGCCGAAGGCGCCGCACTTAATCAGCGCCTCCAGCGCGCGCTTGTTAACGAGGCGGCCGTCTACTCGTTCGCAGAAATCCCAGAGCGAACTGAAGTCGCCGTCGCTTTGGCGGCTCTCCTTGATCGCCTCAACCGCTTGGTAGCCGACGCCCTTGACGGCGTCGAGGCCGAAGCGGATTGCTCCATTGTCGACGACGAAGGTGTGGTCAGAAAGGTTTACGTCGGGGGGAAGAATCTCAATCCCCATCTCCTCGCAGCGGTTGATGAAGATCGGCACCTTGTCCTTCGTATCCATCACTGAGGAGATCAACGCGGCCATGTATTCGGCTGGATAGTTGGCCTTTAGCCAAGCGGTGCGGTAGGCGATCAGCGCGTAACAGGCAGCGTGCGAACGGTTGAACGAGTAGTCGGCCGATTTCTCGTTCGTTGTCCACATCCAGTCGATCACGTGGGCCTGCGTGTCCGACGCCTTGCAGCCTTCGCGGAACTCAGGCTCCAGTTTGCCCATCGCCTTGCGGTCCTTCTTGCCGATTGCTTTGCGGAGGTCGTCGGCCTTAGCGCCGCTGAAGCCGGCGAGCTGAGTGGCGATCTGCATCGCCTGCTCCTGATAGAGGATTACGCCGTAGGTCTTGCCGAGAATCGGCTCAAGCCGAGGGTCACGGATCGTTACCGTCGACGGGTCGCGCTTTCCCTTCGCGTAGGTGCCAATCTGATCCATCGCGCCTGGGCGGTAGAGCGCGACGAGCGCGACGAGGTCGTCGAACTCTGTCGGCTTGACGGTCCGCAGCGCGTCCTGCATTCCTTCGGACTCAAACTGGAAGACGCCGCCGG
>JBAXGJ010000303.1:0-2045 GCA_037139475.1 Actinomycetes bacterium | reverse complement strand
GCTACGCGCGTGAGCTCTCCGACGAGGAGCGCGCCGCCCAGCAGCAGGCGCTGAACGAGGCGATCACAGGATTCGACGTTGTGATCACAACCGCCTTGGTTCCCGGCCGCCCGGCGCCGAAGCTGATCTCCGCCGCAGCCGTCGAGGGGATGCGCGCCGGCTCAGTGATCGTTGACCTCGCCGGTGAGAGCGGTGGCAACTGCGAGCTGACAGTTGCCGGTGAGAAGACGATCATCGACGGCGTCACGATCCTCTCGCCGCTGAACCTCCCGGCGCAGATGCCAGAGCACTCCTCGCAGCTCTACGCGCGCAACGTGCTGGCGCTGCTCGACCTAATGATCAACGATGGCGAAGAGGGCGCGGCGACGACGCTGGAGCCCGACTTTGAGGATGAGATCATCAGCGGTTCCTGCATCGCCAAGAGCGGCGAGATTGTCCACCCCGGAGCGAAGGCGGCGGTCGAAGGCGCCGCCGGCGCATAGGAGGCCGCAGCCGTGTTCATCACCAACGTCGCGATTCTCGTGCTGGCCGGCTTCGTCGGCTACGCCGTGATCTCAAAGGTCCCCAACACGCTGCACACGCCACTGATGTCCGGCACCAACGCGATCCACGGCATCGTCGTCCTTGGCGGCATCATCGTGCTCGGCCTCGGCGAGGATTTGAGCACTCTCGACAAGGGGCTGCTGATGATTGCGATCGTCTTCGGCACGATCAACGTAGTCGGCGGCTTCCTCGTTACAGACCGCATGCTGGAGATGTTCAAGAGCAAGCCGGCGCCGGTCAAACAGGATGATGAGGAGCAAAAATGAGCGCCCCGCTCGCAACCTCCTTGATCCATTCCAGCGAGCTGATCGCCGTGCTTTACATCGTCGCTTTCAGCCTATTCATCTACGGGCTAAGCGGGCTTACCGGGCCGCGCACAGCGGTCCGCGGCAACCGCATCGCCGCGGTCGGCATGGCGATTGCATTGCTGGCGACCTTCTTGATCGACGGGATGGGCAATTGGGTTCTGATTTTCATCGCGCTGATCATCGGCACGATCATCGGCATCCCTTCAGCGCGCAGCGTCAAAATGACTGCCGTGCCGCAGATGGTGGCGCTCTTCAACGGCGTCGGTGGCGGCGCCATCGCGCTGATCGCATGGGCCGAGTTCAATGACAGCGCTGGCTTTGCCGATAAGCCGCTGACCTTCGTCATTCCCTCGCTCTTCGCGGCGATAGTCGGCTCGGTCAGCTTCTGGGGCTCAAACATTGCCTTCGCCAAGCTGCAGGAGATTCTCCCCGGTCGCCCGATCGGCGCTGGCCGTCTGCAGCAGCCATTGAACCTGCTGCTGCTGCTGATTGCAGTCGGCTCGGCGGCTGCAATTGCCAGCGGCGAGACGGCGACGATTTACATCCTCGTCTTGCTGATCGCCTCAGCGCTGCTGGGGCTCTTCGTCGTGCTGCCGATCGGCGGCGCAGATATGCCGGTCGTGATCTCACTGCTGAACGCCTTCACAGGCCTTTCTGCCGCCGCAACCGGGCTGGCGCTCAACAACACGGCGCTGATCGTCGCCGGCATGATCGTCGGCGCTTCGGGAACGATCCTGACGCGGCTGATGGCCGAAGCGATGAATCGCTCGATCCCCAGCATCATCGCCGGTGGTTTTGGCGGCGGTGGCGGCGAAGTTGGAGCAGAAGGAGCCGGCGAAAACGGCGGCACGGTTCGCGCGACGAGCGCCGCCGACGCGGCAATTCAGATGGCCTTCGCGCGCCAGGTCGTAATCGTTCCCGGCTACGGAATGGCCGTCGCGCAGGCCCAGCACGCCGTGCGCGAGCTGGCAAGCGAACTTGAAAAGCGCAACGTTGAAGTGAAGTACGCAATCCATCCGGTCGCGGGCCGCATGCCGGGTCACATGAACGTGCTCCTGGCCGAGGCCGACGTCCCTTATGACCAGCTAAAAGAGATGGATGAGATCAACCCTGAGTTCAGCCGCACCGACGTGGCGCTCGTGATCGGCGCCAACGACGTCACCAACCCGGCCGCCAACACCAATTCCGACTCGC
>JBAXGJ010000302.1:0-2047 GCA_037139475.1 Actinomycetes bacterium | reverse complement strand
CGTCCTTGTCACTGTCCTTGACCAGCGGGTTGGTGCCGAGGCGAACTTCGACGCCGTCCTTGAGCTTGTCGCGGTCGGTGTCGGCGCGGCGAGCGTTTGTACCTAGCCGTTTCTCAACCTTGTTTGAGAGGCCGTCGCGGTCGGGGTCGGTCTTTGAAGCCTTCGCAGCGATCGCGCTTGCTGGAAGCGAGGCGATTAGACCCACTGCGGCAATTGCTGCTGTCGTGTGCTTGAGGGACATGGGGGTTTTGCTCCTTGTGTGGGGGATCGTTTCGGGGTGCTGTGGGTTAGAACCGACCAAGCAGCAAAAAGTAACGAAATCTTTGTTTCAGCCCCGTACTTCGTAGGTCCCGGCCACGTAGTTGATTGACAGCGCAGCGCTCCGTGACGGAGCATTCACCCCATGGTCTCTCGGGCGCTAACCGGTTACGGCAGTTGGTGTGCGCGCGGCCGCGGCGCGAACTCGGACGCGGGGCACCGGATAGGTCGCCGGGTAGGGAAGGTCGCCATCGGCTGCAGCGTTGAACGGGTCTTTCCAGTCCATCAGTTGCGTACCGCAGTACTGGGCGGTTGGTGTGTTGTAGGTGCCAGCTTTTTTGGGCCAACGAACCGTGATTGGGAAGTCGCCGATCTCAGCGTTTGGCAGCCCGCCGCCGGTCGCGAGCCATGTCAGCGTTCGCTGGCCGTTGGCTGCGCGCTTCACGCTTGACTTCCAGCCGGCAACGGCTTTTGGCTTCGCACCTTGCCAGGCGCTGCTGAGCTGCATCACGATCTTGGTCGTCGAGAGCCCGTCAGGCAGACAGCCGTGCGGGATCGTGAGCGTAAGCGTGCCGGTCTTGTTAGCGAACGCGTCTTTGCCGTAAAGGTTGAGCGTGCCGTGGGCGCTAGCGCCTGCAGCTAGAGCCAAGGATGCAAGCATCGCGGTCATCGTGGCAATTGCGCATTTAACAGACCTCATCTTGGGGCCTCCCTTGACTATTGAATAGCAGCTGTGACGCCGTGGCGCCCTGTCAGCCTCTCAAAAAAGCCGACAGTAGTTTTATCTGCCGAGAAGATTAGCAAAACACTCTGTTCTTCATACACGGTGTTCAGAGGCTCTGCCGGGGCACGTTAACGCCGCCAAGCGGGGCACCGCAGGCGACTACTGCTGAAACTCGAGCAGCGGCGGTAGTGGTGCCCCAACCAGCTTCTTTGCACGCGCTGGAGTGACGCCAAGCAGGCCAAGCGCAAGCTCAACCGCGGCATCCGCCTCTTTCGGCTTCGGCTTCGGCAGCGACCCCTGCCGCTGGAACTCTTCGATTAGGCAGGCGAAATACAGGCGCACTCGTCTATCCAGCTGATCGCTCTGAACGGCCCCCTCTGCAGCCATCCGCTTAGCCCTAGCCATCAAGTCCACAATTAGGAGACTCAAATCGGGCCGAGCAGTGCGCATAATGCTGCACCCCATGCGCGCGAGATCGGGCTGCAACTCGATCGCGCGTAGAACCAAGCGGCCCGCCGCGACAAACTTCTCCGTCTCGGTCGGTAGAACAGCAACCACCTCTGCCATCCAAGCTTCCCAGCGCTGCTGGGCGTCAACGGCAGCAGAAATTAGCAGTCCATCTTTCGATCCAAAATGCTTGTACAGGGTGGCGATCGAAACACCGGCCTCCGCTGCGAACTCCTCAATAGATGTCTCGGGCCCGGTCTCGGCGATCGTGTGCATGGCGGACGCAATCAGCTTCTCGCGCCTCCGAGCGAGGTGGGCAGACTGGCGGCTTATTTGGACGGGCGCTTGGGTCATCGTTGATGCACAAAACTACTCTACTGAAGAAGCGAAGTCGTAGCAAACTTCGCGTTTTGGACTACTTAAGTTCTGCTTCTATCTGGTGGCCACGCGACTCCAGCGCAGCCGCAGCAGCAGCCAGATCTTGCTGGCGTACGAGCAAGATGTCGGTGTTGAAGGTTGAGAGTGCCAGCAGCGCTACGTCAGCTTCGGCGATCGCTCCCGCCAGGTCGGCGAGGATGCCTTTGGCGTCGAAGGCCAGTGGGCCGCGGACTGCCAGCA
>JBAXGJ010000301.1:0-2050 GCA_037139475.1 Actinomycetes bacterium | reverse complement strand
TACCGCTCATCGGGACCAGGCGGCCAGTCGGTCAACACGACCGACTCTGCGGTGCGAATAACACATAAGCCGACCGGCGTCGTCGTCTCGATGCAAGATGAGAAGAGCCAACTGCAGAACCGTGAAAAGGCGCTGCGCGTTCTCCGCGCGCGGCTTTACGAGCGGGCAATGGCAGAGCAGAACGCCGAGATTGCAGCCGACCGCCGCTCGCAGGTTGGTAGCGGCGAGCGCTCGGAGAAGATCCGCACCTACAACTTTCCTGACCGGCGCGTCACCGATCACCGCGTCAAGGTCACCGTCCACGACCTTGACGCCGTACTCGAAGGCCAGCTCGACGAGTTGACGGCCGCACTGCAGGCCGACGAGAAGAGCCGCCTGCTCGAAGCGCAGGCCACGCAGTCCTGATGCGCGGCGTTAGCGTCCGTGACGCGCTAGACGGCGCTCGTACGGCAATCGGAGCGTCGGGCAGCCCGTCTGCTGCGCTCGACGCCGAGCTGCTGCTGGCGTTCGCGCTCGGCGTCGACCGGGCGGCGCTGATCACCGATCCTCAGCGCGAAATCACTGGCCCCCCGGTGCGCGTATTTCAGGATCTCATCCGCCGCCGTTCGGTTGGCCATGAACCAGTTGCCTATCTCGTCGCCAGCAAAGGCTTCCGCTCGATCGAGCTTCTCGTCGATAGCCGCGTGCTGGTGCCACGGCCTGAAACCGAGCTGCTCGTTGAGCTCGCGCTTGCGCTGCCACAGCAGGCGCGCGTGCTCGACGTTGGTACCGGCAGCGGTGCCGTTGCGCTGGCGCTCAAGCAGGAACGCCCAGACCTGATTATCAGCGGCTCCGACATCAGCGCTGGGGCGCTTGAGGTCGCGCGCGAGAACGCTGAGCGGCTCAGCCTTGAGGTCGATTTCATCGAGGCCGACCTGCTCACCGGCCTCGGCGGGCAGTGGGACGCGATTCTCTCGAACCCCCCGTACATCGCTGAGAGCGAACGGGCCAGCCTGCCGCCGGACGTGATTGGGCACGAGCCTGAGTTGGCGCTGATGGCCGGCGCTGACGGCCTTGACGTAATTCGCGCACTGGTCGCCGCCGCGGCGCAGAGTGACGCGCGGCTGCTGGCAATTGAACTCGGCGCCGGGCAGGCGAGCGCCGTCTCAGAGCTGGTCGGCGCGGCCGGCTTTAGCGGCGTGACCGCTCACTCTGACCTCGCCGGGATTGAGCGCGTTGTCGTGGGGGAGCGGTGAGCACGCCACCACTGACAGCTGCCCAGGTGGACGTCTTCGCGCGCTGCATGGCAGTTGGCGGCGTCGCGGTCTTTCCATCCGACACCGTCTACGGATTGGCCTGCGACCCATCGCAGCGCGAAGCGGTCGCGCGGCTCTACGCGCTCAAGCGTCGCGAGATGGACTCACCCTCGGCGGTGATGTTCTTCTCGCTCGACCTAGCGCTCGAAGCGCTCCCGGAGCTCGGCCCAAAAACGCGCGCAGCGCTCGAGCGGCTACTGCCGGGCCCGGTGACAGTGCTGCTGAGCAACCCGGCCGGCCGCTACCCGCTTGCCTGCGGCTCCGCCCCGGCCACGCTCGGACTGCGCGTCCCGCAGCTCGGCGCTCAGCTCGCAGCGCTCGCTCATTTCAAGTGGCCGCTACTGCAGAGCAGCGCCAATCGAGCCGCCGAGCCGCCGCCAAACTCAATCGATGAGTTGCAGCCGACGATCCGCGATGAGGTTGATCTGGTGCTCGATGCGGGCCCTCTCGGTGGGCTCTCATCGAGCGTGATTGACCTCCAGCAATACGAGCTAGAAGGCCGCTGGGAGCTGCTCCGCGAAGGGCCGATTGGCAGCGACCAGATCGCAGCGATGCTGCGCCAAAACAGCTAGCGGGCGCGCCGCCGCCCAGCGCGACTATTAGAATCGCCAGACTATGGCTCAATTCGCTCCCGATTTTCTCAACCGACCGCTCGCCGAAGTCGACCCTCAGATCGCCGCCGTGCTCGCCGACGAGGTAGGTCGCCAGCAGCAGACGCTGGAGATGATCGCCTCCGAAAACTTCGTCCCCGAGGC
>JBAXGJ010000300.1:0-2068 GCA_037139475.1 Actinomycetes bacterium | reverse complement strand
CGAAGACGACGATCGTCAAGAACGTCAGCTCGTGGGGCAACATTCTCGGTTGGTAGGGCACAAACATGCGCTACGTGACGATCACGAAGTCGTTCTTCTTCAACAATGCGACCGGATTGGTGCCGAACGCGCTCGTCTCCGAGCTCTTTCCGCCGGAAGAAGACAACGTCATCACCGACAACGACATCTACTGGAACAACTACAACTACCTCAAGGGCTCGGCCTTCCCGAAAGTCACGCCAGGTACCGGCGGGATCCCATATCCAATCGGGGTCGGAATCCTGCTCTTTGGTGGGCGCCGGCAGACAATTTCGAAGAACCGCATCTTCGGTAACTGGGGAGCAGGCGTCGGCATGATTGAGCAGGTCACGATGGGTCCCGGCGCTTCCTACGATAAGTCGCAGCCGGTCGGCGAGAAGGCTTGGAAGCTGCGCGATAACAAAGTGACCGGCAACGTTATGGGCAACGGCGGCAAGGACCTCAACGGTCGCGACCTCGCCTATGACGGTTCGGGTAGCGGCAACTGCTTCTCCGACAACGCGCTCAGCCCAGGGGTTGAGAGCTTGCCCGCTTTCAGTCTGGAAGCCTTCCCTACCTGTAATCCAGCCGGTGAGGCAGGCCCGAGTAACAAGTACAACGAGGCAGCGCAGCTTGAGGCGATCACCTGGGCTACCGACATCATCACGACGAAGGCACCGGGCGGCACAATCGCCCGGCCGTTCTCAGCGAGCTACAAGGGAGTGGTTCAGTTCCCGAAGGCTGGCGACGGAGCCTGGACGATCTGGAACTCGAAGGTCAAGGCGCCGAAGACACCTTGGTAAAGACCGCAGGATCTCTAGCGCTGCTTGCAGCGCTGGGCGCATTGGTCGTCGCCGGACCCGCAGCTGCGGGCTCGGCGACGGGCCACGCCGCCGCCACCGCGACGGCAAGCGTCTACGACCAAGGCTTCACGCCACCGACGCTCAAGATCAAGAAGAACGGCGCCGTCAAGTGGGTTTGGGACAACGCCAACGCTGACTACCACACCGTCACGCTCAACAGCGCACCAAAAGGCGTCAGCATCTTCGGCTCGAGAAAGCAAGCAGTCAACTACAGCTTCACGCACAAGTTCACGAAGGCTGGCAAGTACGTGATCTTCTGCACGCTCCACCCGGGCAACCAGCAGACGATCATCGTCGCCAAGTAGTTCGCCGCTCAGCCAGCGAACGGCAGCACGAGCAGCACTACGACGGCGTAGTGCGCGCCTGCCGCGCCGCTGACCAGCGAGTGGAAGATCTCGTGGTAGCCGAAGGTTTCCGGCGCCGGGTCGGGGCGGCCGATCGCGTAGATGATTCCGCCTGCCGTGTAGAGGATGCCGCCGAGCGCGAGCCCGGCGAGCGCCGCCCAGCCAAGTGCGTCGAAGATCTGCGGCACAGCAAGGATTCCAACCCAGCCGAGCGCCACGTAGACGATCACGCTGAGCCACTTCGGTGCGTTGACCCACAGCAGCGTCAGTAGAACACCGAGCGCGGCGCCACCCCAAGCGATCGCGAGGATCGTCACGGCCAGCGTGCCGTGCAGCACCAGCAGCGCGAACGGCGTGATTGAGGCGGCGATGAAGACGAAGATCATCGAGTGGTCGAGCCGCCGCATCCAGGCCCGCGACCGCTCCAGCTTCCAGTTGTGGCGGTGGTAGAGCGCACTAACTCCAAAAAGCCCGCAGATCCCGGCCGCGTAGATCACCATTGCGATCATCTCTCGCTCGCCGTTGGCCAGCGCGACGAGCAGAATTCCAAGCGCCAAGGCGATCCAGAACGAGTAGTAGTGGATCACGCCACGGAAGCGCGGCTTCACGCGCGCCGCGAGCGCCGAGGCCTCGTCGCGCAGCCGCTCGACCTTCTCGCCTGCCTCGCTGCGGATCTGTTCGATCTTCTTGACCACAGAACGGAGGGTAGAGACTTAGGGGGCGTCCATGTGGTTGACTTGAAGCGCAAGCCAACAACTCAAACGCTAAGGAACTAATACATGCCTATTGCTTCATTCGGATCCGGGGACGCGCTGCTTCTAGTCGTCGAGATCTTCTTCTTCG
>JBAXGJ010000299.1:0-2074 GCA_037139475.1 Actinomycetes bacterium | reverse complement strand
GGGGGTTTCGATTTCGGCTTGCGATCACAACCGGAATGGTGCGGCAGTCTGTGGAATTTGACGAAGCAAATCGGGTGGCAATAATTTGCGATAGAGGTTCGGTAGACGACGCTGCCACTTTCCCGAGGATCCGTTTCATGATGGCGCACGTTGCGGCGCACCTTGCACTCAGGGATCACGCGTGTTCATTTCCGGCGATGCAAACAGGAGAGGATTTGTATTGCGACATAGCCGCTCACCTGCTCTGTCCGCCAAGCCTTCTCGACAAAGCTTTGCTAACTGCGAGCGTCGAATTTGATGGAGAATCGCGTGACCCTTGGGCGTCACGCTACGGCGTGATCGTATCGGCTGTCGCGGACAAACTGGCGATCCCAGGCTGGGTAGCAATAAGACGTCTCGCTGACGAATCGATCCTCGACGACAATGCTCTCTACTACTCGCTGGGAGATGAACAATGACCCTCACACCCCCATTCGACACAAGTCTGCCAAGCCCAATAGGCCGACTACTGCAACTTCGCTCGGGCGCGAGCGAGTCTGTCGTTCGCGACAGGCAGTCGAGTCCAATTCAGAAACTGATGGCACCAGAGGGAAACCTCGAAGACATCCTCTGGGAGTCCCTCGGAGGCGAGGATCCTCCACGATTATTGGTGCTGACCGGAAGTGCCGGCAGCGGCAAATCAGCTACCCTAAACCACCTACTTCGTCGCGAGCGAGAAACCAGTGCAGGTCGTATCGGGCGGCACGTGGCCGACGCCACTCACTCAGAAGCGCCCGACCAGGATCAGGTGGACACCCTCGTGGACTTCTTTAGTCCCTTCGCCGACGGAGAGCCCGAGCTGTCTGAGCCGTGTCGAGCGATCGCTATGAACACTGGCATGGCGTTACGTTTCTTTCACGATCTGGAAAAGCGACCGGAGGCGCCGACCCTCTCGGGCCTGAAGGCACTCTTATTGCATCGACTCGGCTTGCCTGGTGGATTAGACAGCGCCGAAGGTTCTCCAGAGTGGCTCGAGCGCGCCGTTCTGGTCGTCAACCTCGACTTGCGCGCAACCGCCGGATCCACGGACGCGCTTTTTGACGAGATTCTTCGCCGCCTAGACCCCGCCAATCCCGACGGAGTGCTCGAGGGCGCTAAGAGATGCGCCACGTGTCGCGTTAAGGACTGGTGCTGGCCGATGGCAAATGCAACCGCCTTAGCGGCCTCGAATGGGCGGCACGCCCTGAACTCTGCGATGTATGAAATCGCGGTAACGCGCGGACGTCACATAGGTCCGCGGACGCTGTGGGATATTGCGGCCGGTCTTGCGCTTGGCGGTCTCGATGTCCGGGTAACTGAGGGGACCGATCCATGTCTGGCCATCGCGCAAGTTGCGGAGTCGGGTGACGAGGCGCTGCTCGTTCAATCGCTTGCTTGCAACGGCGCCCTGGGGCCCGTACCGACGGAGTTTGCGAGTTCATCCCAAGCCGCCGGTCAGGATCGTTCGTTCCTGGCGGCCGAAGAGGGGGCACTTTTTGAAGAACTGGCACGGAGAGACCCGAGTTACCTCCCAACGTCTTCTGCGCACATGCTGATCGCCGACGCAGGACTCGACCCTGTCGGCGATGCTGCAAAACTTGAGGCCTGGCTTCGTGGAGACGGTGACGACGCCCCACACCCCGCTTTAGCGCGAGCGGCCACAGCCCTCATCCAGGGTCGCGCCGCTCTTGAAGACGGGTCGCGTGTGTGGGGAAGGGTTCTCGCTCGAGCCGCCTGGCTTGGTGGCGAACTCAGCGTGGAAGACGCTGTGCCTGAAGAATTTGGCCAAGCTCTCGCAGCTCAACGGGCTGGAGCTTCTGAGAATGACTCCGGCGAGCATGGAAGGTCCCTTGATCGTGTCCTCGCTATCATTGAGGAAGGCCTTGCGGAGGTCTTTGGTCTTAGGAACAGATCTGACCACTATTACCCGACATCGACTCCCAGGCCAGGTGCAGGGGCCGACCTGCTGGTGCAGGTCTCCCTTATCGAGGACAGATGGTTGAAGTCTGTTCCAGATCCGGTCCTAAAGGCCAATAGAGTTGGCGCGCAACTAGTG
>JBAXGJ010000298.1:0-2097 GCA_037139475.1 Actinomycetes bacterium | reverse complement strand
TCTGACCGCCCGCGGATTCACACCTTCGTCTCAACCTCCGAGATTCACATCGAGCACCAGATGCGCAGCAGCCACGACGACGTGCGTGGCTTGGCTCGGGCGTCGGTCGCACAGGCCAGGGAGCTCTGCGACGACGTTGAGTTCTCGCCGATGGACGCCACGCGCGCCGATGTCGAGTTCACAGCCGAGATCTGCCAGATCGCAATCGATGAGGGCGCAACGACGATCAACATCCCTGACACGGTCGGTTACACGATGCCGGAGGAGTACACACGCTTTCTGCAAGGGCTCTACGAAGCCGCCCCGGGACTGAGTGGCGTAATCCTCTCAACCCACTGTCACGACGACCTTGGTCTCGCCGTCGCCAACTCGTTCGCGGGTGTGCTGGCAGGCGCGCGGCAGGTGGAGTGCGCGATCAACGGGATTGGAGAGCGCGCCGGCAACGCCGCGCTCGAAGAGTTCGTGATGCTGCTGAACACCCGCGGCGCTGATCTCGACGGCCTTTACACCGGGGTAAAGACAACCGAGCTCTCGCGCGCCAGCCGCCTGGTTTCGCGTTTGACCGGCTACGCCGTGCAGCCGAATAAAGCGATCGTCGGCCGCAACGCGTTTGCTCACGAATCCGGGATCCACCAGGACGGCGTGCTGAAGGAGCGCACAACGTTCGAGATCATGGACGCGACCACCGTTGGCCTCGATGCCAATTCAATCGTGCTCGGAAAGCATTCGGGCAGGCACGCGCTGCAACAGTCGCTCGAAGAGCTCGGCTACAAGGTCGATGGTGCGACGCTAAACGCCGCCTTTAAGCGCTTCAAAGAGATCGCAGATAAGAAGAAGCAGGTGACTGCGCTCGACCTTGAGGCGTTGGTCGGCGACGAGCTGCAGCAAGAGACTGGCTTTGCGCTCGAGTCGTTCGAGCTCACCGATAAGACTGGCGAGCAGCCGCGGGCGAGCGCCAAGGTGACGATGCCTGACGGCAGTAGCCGCGAAGGTGACGCCACCGGTGACGGCGCCGTCGACGCCGTCTTCCACGCGATCAACGCTGCGACTGGGATTGACGTCAAGCTGCGCGACTTCCGCGTCGACGCCGTGACGGCCGGGCAGGACGCACTCGGTGAGGTCCACGTGATGATCGAACGAGATGGCGAAGCCGCCTCCGGCCGCGCCGTTGCGACGGACATCATCGAGGCCGCGGCTCGCGCTTACATGCGTGCGCTCACGCTCGCCACACGCAGGCTCGATGCAGATGACCCGACAGATCAACGCCCGACCGCGATACCGTGAGCGCCGTGAATTCAACGACGCCTGAACCAACGACACTGTTCGAGAAGCTGTGGGCAGCGCACGAGGTCAGCGAAGGCCTGCTCTACATCGATCTGCACCTCGTCCACGAGGTAACCAGCCCGCAGGCGTTCGATGGCCTGAGGCTGGCTGGAAGGACTCTGAGGCGCCCCGACCGAACAATCGCAACGGCCGATCACAACGTTCCAACGGATGGCACGCCGACGGCTGCGCGGATTAAGGACGAGCTCAGCCGCGTTCAGGTCGAAACGCTCGAAAACAACTGCGCGGAGTTTGGTGTTCCCGTCTACTCACTGGGCTCTGAGCACCAGGGCATTGTTCACGTAATTGGCCCCGAGCTAGGGCTGACCCAACCTGGGATGACAATCGTCTGCGGCGACAGCCACACGGCGACCCATGGCGCCTTCGGCGCGCTCGCCTTCGGTATCGGCACAAGTGAGGTTGAGCATGTCCTTGCGACGCAGACGCTCGTTCAGCGTCGTCCGAAGTCGATGCGCATTCGCTACGAAGGCGAACTCGGCTTTGGAGTGACGGCGAAGGACTTAATTCTCGCGACGATCGGCCAGATTGGCGTCGAAGGCGGAGTCGGCCACGTGATCGAGTTCGCCGGCCCGGCGATCGAGTCGCTCTCGATGGAGGGTCGGATGACGATCTGCAACATGACGATTGAGGGCGGCGGTCGCGCCGGAATGATCGCACCTGATCAGACGACGTTCGACTTCGTCGAGGGCCGGCCGGGAGCGCCGACCGGTGATGACTGGACGAAGATGGTCGAAACTTGGAAGGGGCTCCGCA
>JBAXGJ010000297.1:0-2108 GCA_037139475.1 Actinomycetes bacterium | reverse complement strand
CGTAGAGGAAGCTGTTCGGCGAGGAGAACAGCGACATGATGATGAACGGTGCGAAGGCAGCGATCGGCGAATTTAAGATCCGGCCAATTCCGCTTGGCCCTGCCGCTGTAGTTGTCATAGCGAGCAGCCTACGCCTCGGGGCGGCTACAAGCAAATACCTAGTTCGCTTCTACTTCAAGCCGCGCGTGATGAAGCGCTCGGGGCCGGCGCCGACCAAGACGGCCAGCCGATAACGAAGGTGGTGGTGAGACCAGTCGCCGCTTAGCCTCCGCGCCTAACCGGGGCGTCAGCACGGCAGAGCTCGATACCCTGCGGAGATGGTTCGTGCCTTCTCGGTCGTGCTCGCGGTTGCCCTGTTCGGCCCCTTGCCTTCATCGTCGTTAGCCGCTAAGGCCTCTGCCTGGAGCGGCAAGTCGGCCGTGCCTAGCGGCCAGAAGGTCGCAGGGATCCGTGCTCAGACTCTGCAGCTAGGGCTGACCGGAAGCAGAATTGTCTCCAGCGACCTGAAGCTCGTGATGGTCTGCACCGACTCCTCAAGCGGCGCGGTTCGAAGCGCCGCCTTTGAACTCAAAGCAACGGAGCGCGCGAGCGTTGTGCGCAATCGCTTCGCGCTCAACTTCATCGCCCGCTCCGGCGGCTGGCACGTGCTCGTGAACCTTGCCGGGCGGCTCGGCTCAAACGGCACTGGAACGGCTGAGGTAGTGGTCACGGCATCAGGCGTAACCGAGGGCTTCGACACGATCGCCGAACGTTGCAGCGCCAGCTCCAACTGGCGAATAAAGCGCGCTCGCAGTTCCTGATATCGCGCACTCGAATTGACGGGGAACCGAGGAATCGAACCTCGAGCAAGGGTTTTGGAGACCCCTATGTTGCCATTACACCAGTCCCCCAGTGCCCTGCGGACAATAGCCAGCCACGCTCGCGGTAGTAGGGCGGCTGCCGTCAGCTCCGCGTTGGCGGGGGCGGCGGCTTGCCGATCTCGTCTCTACCCCACAGCAGCCAGCTCGCTAAGAGTGCGATTGCTATTCCTACAACCGTGTTGAGCACGCGGTACTTAGTGATCTCGAGGCCGCTGTAGAAAACGCTGCTGATCATCAGCAGCGCCGTTGGCGTGAGCAACATCACAAGCCAGTGATAGCTGCGCTCTCGCACCGCAAAGAGCCCGAGCGCCGTTAACGAAGCGGCGATCGCCAGAACCAACGGGTCGCCGGTCAGATAAACAAAGATGGCAGCGACGGTGATCCCGACCAACGACCCGGTCGAGCGCTGGAAAGTGCGGACCCGGCTGACGTGAGGGTCGGGCTGGAGGATCGCGAGGATCGTCAGCGTCACCCAGTAGCCGTAGGAGAGATCGATCAGGCGGTATGCGAGCACCGACATGGCTGTCGTCAGTCCGATCCGAAGCGCGTGATGGCGCAGCACGGGGCTAAACGCGAGCCGTGCCCTAACAGTGGCGAGCGTGACACCGACCCCTGGCCATGTCTGCTCTCCCTGCGCCGGGGCGGGGCCACCTCCGGCGAGCAGCATCAAGATCAGTGAGGCAACTCCGCCGACCGCGAGCGCGGCAGTCGCTGGCCCCAGCGGCTGTGCCGGCAGCCCGTTGGTGATGATGAACACGGCCCCGACCGCGAAGCCGGTCAAGGCGCCGTGCTTCCCTGCAACACGCAGCGTCGACCAAGCGCCAGTCCAGAAGAAGGTCACGATCACGCAGGCGGCGATGCTCGGCTGCGTGATGTCGGCAAGCGCAACCGCAACGACTGAGCCGGCGAGGCAGAGCAGCCCCCAAGTCCACCTGTCGCTGACTTCCCGGCCCGGCACGACGAGGGCGACGTTGAGCCCACCGAGCCCCGCCAGCAGCCCGAGTTTCGGTTCGCCAACGGCCTGCCCAATCAACAGTGGCAGCGCGACAGCAAGCATCCCGGCGACTGCGATACCCCAATCAATTCCACGCTCATTAACGCGGAAGGCCTCGTCTGCGATCTGCTCGACCTTCTCGATCCCAGTGTTGGCAGCCACGCCAACAAGCTACAAGGACGAGCACGGGGCATCTTCCATGCGGGCGAAGGGACTCGAACCCCCACAGCCTTTCGGCCACCGGCTCCTAAGGC
>JBAXGJ010000296.1:0-2108 GCA_037139475.1 Actinomycetes bacterium | reverse complement strand
CCCATTCCCCAACGCAGAGCTGGCGCTCGGCCACCGAGGACCATGATCGGCGATTGGTTTTGCAGCGCCGAGCCGATCGCGCTGAGCCCGTTCGTCACGCCGGGCCCCGCCGTCAACGCGGCAACCCCCGGCTGGCGCGTGACCTTGGCCCAACCTTCGGCGGCGAATGTGGCGGCCTGCTCGTGGCGCGTGTCAACGATCTCAATCCCCTCGTCGCGGCAGCCGTCGTAGATTGAGAAGAGGTGGCCGCCGGAGAGCGTGAACAGTTTCGAAACTCCGTACTGCTTCAGCCTCCGCGCTACGAGGCGCCCGCCGTGGAACATTGTCGTTGAGCCAGCTTCGCTTTCCATCGCGCAACCCTAGCGGCGCAGGCGAGCGCGCCGACGAGCGCATCGGCGCCTTACGTGAGTCCGGCTCGCTACCCTCTGCAGAGTTGAAGACCAGCCGAGTCGCGGCCGCCCAGTGTGGCCGTGAGCGGGGGAACCAAGTTGTTGGGGCTAAGCGCTCGCAGTTCGGAGCGCCGCGCAGACTCTTAAAGCGCGCGCCCGTCAGCTCACCTCGTAGGCACAGATAAGAGTGGTCAGAAAAGCAAGTGCAAGTTTTCAAGCGATCAAGTTCACCCCTGCTTCGCAGAGGCCTCCCGGCCTTGCTAGCGCTGTTCGCCTTCGGCGCCCCTGTTGCGCTGGCAGCAAGCGGCCCGGGCGGCGCCGAGGTGCCGGGCCAGCCAGTCGTCAGCTCGATCGCCTGCCCACTCCAGCCTGCCAATAGCTGCGCGGCTGGGCAGCAGATGACAATTAGCGGCAACAACCTGCAGAGCGTGCAGCAGGTGACCTTCGTCGGTGCGAGTGGTAGCCGCGACAACGTCGTCGTCAAACTTTCGCCGCGCGCCGCTCAGCCGACTGAAATCAGCGTCACTGTCCCGGCCCGAGCCAAGAGTGGAGCTGTCCGCGTCAGCGGGTCGATTGGCACAGCGGTGACTGCGCCCGAAGCCGTCAAGATCGTCGCCGGCCTGCCAGCGACCGACGATGCCAGCGGTTCCAAGAAGCTGATCGCCGGCGGCAAGCGCGAGGCACACTTCAACTACCACGTGACCGGCGCCGCAGCTGCCGGCGCAAAGGTTGAGGCCGTCAGCGGCATCACCGGCAAGGTCGTTCGTAGTTGGTCGCTGGTCCGCTCCGGCGAGGGCTCCGTCAGCTGGGACGGCTTTGTCGGCAAGGTGCCAGCGAAGAGTGGAACCTACGTTCTGCGGCTCAACGAACCGGCCAGCGCGGCAGCCAAGGCAAACGCCGGCAGCGACACGCAGTTCGAGATGCTCGAGGGCTTCTTCCCAATCCGCGGGCCGCACACGCTCTCAAGCAGCGCGATGCAGATGTTCGGTGGCGGCCGCGGCCACCAGGGAACCGACCACTTTGCCAAGTGCGGCACGCCACTGGCAGCCTGGACTAGCGGCGTCGTCCAGTTCAACGCCTTCCAGGGCGCGGCCGGCAACTACGTCGTCGTTCAGCGCGCCGACGGTCAGTCGTACGCCTACATGCACATGCGTGAGCGTTCACCGGTCAAGGTCGGCGCGAAGGTTTTCGCCGGTCAGCGACTCGGCCGCGTCAGCGACAGCGGCCACGCAAGCGGCTGCCACCTGCACATCGAGCTGTGGACGGCGCCGGGCTGGTACAAGGGCGGCCACGCTTACGATTCGCTGCCGTTGATGAAGCGTCTAGACAAGCTCAACTGAGCAAATTTGCAGGGCTTTATGCCCGGGGAGGGGCTCGAACCCCCACGTCCCTTGCGGGACAGCCGGTTTTAAGCCAGCCGCGTCTACCGGTTCCGCCACCCGGGCGGGCGCTGAAGACTAGCCTGTAGGTGTGGTTAAACGAAGCTCGAGCAGACGAAGAAAAAGCGAAACCTTTTGCCTCCAGCGGTGTTGGTATGTCTGAAGAATCAATGGAAGCCTCAGCAATCACACAATCCGACCTTGTAGGACTTCGCGCCCCGAGCGCCTTTTTGCGTCTCCAATCGGACGAAAAACTTGTCACGCTGACGCGCCGCGGTAATCAGTCGGCCTACGAAGCTCTGGTCGGCCGCTACCACACACGGATCCTCGGCTTCACGCG
>JBAXGJ010000295.1:0-2119 GCA_037139475.1 Actinomycetes bacterium | reverse complement strand
GCGCTCGTGTAAACGGGGCGTTGTCTGCGCGTAAAGGTCTTGTGACCACGCCGTCATCGCCGAAAGCGGCGTCAGTCGTTGCCGGCAACCGGCGCGTTGGCAAATACCTTCTTGTTGAACGCCTTAACGCTCGAACTAGCGGCCTTGCCGATCGGATCGACGCCAAAAGCAATTTCAAGCGTCTTCAGCAGCGAATAGTGGTTGTAAGCGGTAGTAACGGTTGATCCAGCCGCCGCGTACGGTGAAAGCACCAGCGCGCCGACGTTCGCCTGCTCCTCAGTCGGCTTCGAGGCCGCGTGATCGCTAGTAATAACGATCATCCCGCCGTCGCCGTAGGCCTCCGACTCGATGATCGACGGCACAACCTTCTTCAGCCACTCGTCTGCGGCAGCGATTCCGCCGACCGCATCGCCACCGCAGCTCGTCGCGCTTCCGTCATGGCAGGCATCCGGCGCGATCAGCGAGTACGCGGGCGTGTCCTCAAGCTTCGCAAGGTCAGGCGCCAGCCGATCAAGCCCAATCACGCTGCCGCCGCAGTCAGGCGACTCTGTAATCGAACGGAAGTAGACGAACGGGTTACGCCAAGTCATGTAGCCGTCGCTTGGACGCGGCGCGGCAAACGGATCGTCGGCGCCGGCTTCAGGGTGGCGGCAGCTAGTAACACCGCTGTTTGGATCGTTGCCGATCGATTCGAAGTAGCCCTTCCAGACGAGCCCTGCCCCTGTCATCTGATCGGGAAACGTCTTCATCGTCGGTGGATAGCGGCAGCCATCGCCGCTCACAAGCCCAGTCTTCGAGTCGACCTTGCCTGGCTTAACGTCGACAAATTTGGGGCAGTTGGTTTTAGTCGCGGCGTTCGGCGCCTGACCGCTGACCAGCGCAACCGAGTTGGGCAGGCCGGCAGCTGAGACCGACTTGTAGTTAGTTAAGAGCGTCCCCTTGGCGCGCAGCTCAGTCCCAAGATAGGAGCTAGCAGCGGCCTTAGCCTTCACTTTTGGCGCGCGCGCCGCGGCGGCTTGGCCGTACACCTCTTCGTAGCTGGGGCCTGAGAGCGTGATCACCCAAGCGTGCTTGATCGGCGCCGCTGAAGTAACCGTTGGCGTCGTTGTACCACCTCCGCCACCTCCGCCACCGCCGCCGCCGCTCGTCGGCGGAGTTGCCGGAACGCTCTCAAAGCTGCTCGAGCCGGTGTCAACCGGCAGCGCAGAGGAGCTGGAAGAGGAATCGACCGTTCCACCGAGCGTGTCGCCGCCGAGCGCGGGGTCAGTCGCTGGAGCAGTCGCCGAAGCAACCAGAGCTGGCTGCCCCGCTGCGGCGCTGGTGCTTGCAGCATTTGGCCCTCCGATAACCCCGAGGACCACGCCGACAGCCAAAAGGCCAAGTACTGCGCCCCCAACAATGCGAGGGGAGCCAAAGTCAAGGTCGCCGAGCGGAAAACCCTCCCAGCCTGCTGGTTGCGTGGCGACCTGGGTACCTACGCCGATCGCAGCTGCACCGGCGAGTGCAACTGCTGGCGCGCTGGCCAGCGGCGCTCTCGCCGCCTCGAGCGGATCAAGCCGCGCCTCACCGCGGCGCGCGCCGCAGCTAAGGCAGTAGCGCTGGTCGCCTGACATCGCTGCTGAACACTGCGGGCATGGTGCGCCGTGCTCAGCGAGCGGAGAGCTGAAAAAGTCCGAACTCATCGCCCGTCATTGTGGGCCAAAGATGCCCGCGCGATGTGAACAGGCGGTAACGAGAGGGTTATGGCTAGACGAGGGCAAAAACACTCGTTCACCGCATCTTCACCGCGAGCACACGAGCAGTTCACATCCTATGAGGGCGCAAAGCGCACAATCCTGCGGCAAGTACATGAAAAGGCTGCGGCACAAGTCGCTGTCAACTGAAACGAAATGAAAGGAATCACCTCTATGTCAAGTGTTCGCCTCCTCCGCGTGTGCGTCGCCCTGGCTGCTGTGGGTGCCATCGCCCTCCCGGCGAGCGCATCGGCAATGCCAGTGATCACGATGAGCGGTTCGACTTCGGTCGCTCCACTCGCATCGCTGCTCGCTCGCGGTTACCTGAAGGAAAACAAGGGCGCAGTCAAGTTCAAGCTCGCTCAGGGCGGCTCCGACGTTGGCGT
>JBAXGJ010000294.1:0-2120 GCA_037139475.1 Actinomycetes bacterium | reverse complement strand
GCCCGTGGAGCGTGCCGCTCAGCTCATTGCGATGCAGCAGACCGGGCTCCGAATAGCGCACCGGAAGTTCGCGGTAGCTCCAGCGGCGTCCCCCAAAGAGGTGAGCGTGGCCCGGGCAATTCATCGGCTTAAGGCCAAACTCGCGATCTTCGGTGCTGGTGACGAACATGTTCTCGCGGTACTTCTCCCAGTGGCCCGAAGTCTTCCATAGCTCGGCGTCGTAGAGCTGCGGGGTCTTGACCTCTTGATAGCCGCGGGCTGAGCCCATCTGACGCGAGAGCGCGACGAGCTCGTTGAATACGGTCGTTCCCCGCGGAAGCCAGAAGGCCGAGCCGGGCGACACTTCAGAGAACTCGAAGAGCTCGAGTTCCTTGCCGAGCCGGCGGTGGTCACGGGCGCGGGCTGCTTCGAGGCGCTCCATCTCTTCCTCGAGCTCCTTCTTGTCGAAGAAGGCGGTTCCGTAGATCCGCGTGAGCATTGTGCGGTCAGAATCACCGCGCCAGTAGGCGCCGGCGACCGATTGCAACTTGACGGCTCCGATTGCTTTCGTCGACTGACCGTGAGGGCCACGACAGAGGTCGGTGAACGGACCGTTCGTATAGAGCGAGACGGTGTCGATCCCCTCGTCGCGAACGAGATCCTCGATCAATTCGACCTTGTAGTCCTGCTGTTCGCCGCGGAAGCGGTCCAGGGCATCAGCGACGCTGATCTCTTCTCGCTCGAAACCCTCTCCTGCCTTGATGTGCTTCTTCATCTGAGCTTCGATTGCTTCGAAGTCGTCCTCACTGATTACCACGCCGTCGGGGAATTCAAAGTCGTAGTAGAAGCCGCGCTCGATCGCGGGTCCGATCGACACCTTCACGCCGGGATAGAGCTCTGTTACGGCTGCCGCAAGCACGTGCGCGGCGTCGTGGCGGATCAGCGCCAGCCCGTCATCGCCTGATGACTTGGTGATGATCTCTATCGGCTCGTCGGCGGTTAGCGGCGTTGCCAGATCACGCAGCTCGCCCTGCTGGCGGTATGCAAGCGCGGCGCGCGCTAGCCCTGGACCGATCGCCTCGGCCGCGTCTAGCCCGCTCGCGCCGTCCGCGAGCTCTAGGGCGGTGCCGTCTGGAAGTGTCACTTGCACGGAGCTGATGCTACGCGAGCCGCAGGGCGAGCACCTCCAGCCGCTTCGAGCGCGGGCTAGGAATGGGCCATAACGTGGCAATTTGGCTCCCGCTCTTCGCTACCTTTGCTTTGTGGCCGATACGTCCTCACAGCGCGCCTACCGTCGCGGCCCTCTGCGCAGCGTCTGGCCCTCCAGTGCGCGTCCGCTGACACACCGGGCGGCGCGTAAAGCCGACGACAGATACGGCGTCTCCGACACACCCGACTGGCGCAACGTTGACTGGCCGGCCCACACGAAGCAGGTCCAAGTCAATGGTCGCTCGGTCAACTACGTGGACATCGGCGAGGGCACGCAGACGGTCGTCTTCATCCACGGACTTGGTGGCTCATGGCAAAACTGGCTGGAGAACCTTCCGCGGACTGCAGAATCGTACCGCGCGATCGCGCTCGATCTTCCTGGCTTCGGGCGGTCCGAGATGCCGTCTGACCGAATCTCGATCACCGGCTTCGCGGCGACCGTTGACGCCTTCTGCGACGCCCTCGGGCTTGGACCTGTCGTACTCGTCGGCAACTCAATGGGTGGGTTCACCGCGGCCGAGGTCGCGATTAGGCACCCCGAGCGAGTCGAGCTGCTGGTCCTAGTTGACGCCGCCGGAATCAGTTCAGCCAACGTGACTAGCTCACGTTCCGGCGAGCGGCTCGCTCGGCAGCTGATGATGCGCGGACAGGGGGATCCTGGCGCTGCAAAGAAGATGCTGACCCGCCCCGGCTTCATAGCGCTTGGGATGGGCCTTGTCGCGCGGTACCCGACCCGGATCTCGAAGGAACTCCTCTCAGAGCAGCTCTTAACATTCGGCGATGCGGGCTTCGGTGACGCGTTCGAAGCGATTCTCGCTTACGACTTCCGCCATCGGCTCGGCGACATCGGCTGCCCCGTTCTCGTGATTCAAGGCGAGGACGACATTCTCGTGCCTCTCGGTGACGCGCTCGAGTTCTGTGAGCTGATTCCG
>JBAXGJ010000293.1:0-2135 GCA_037139475.1 Actinomycetes bacterium | reverse complement strand
GCCGTGCTGCGTTAGCGCAGCTCGTCGCCGAAGAGTCGCGCCTTGCGATGTTGATCGGCGTTGCTGTTGGGCTGGCGCTGGCTGACGAGCTGGCGGGGGCAGATGCGGAGCAAGGGAGTGATCGATGAGTAGCGTTGCGGTTCGGTATCTAGGGCACTCGGCTTTCTCAATCGAACACGAAGCGACAAAACTTCTGATCGATCCGTTTTTGACCGGCAACCCGAAGGCGGCGGTTAGCGCCGCTGATGTCGAAGCCGACGTCATTCTCGTCACGCACGGTCACGCCGATCATTTTGGCGACGCAGCCGAGATCGCGTCCCGAACCGGCGCTCCAATTGCGGCGGTTGTCGAGATCGCTGGAGAGCTGACCGATCACCTCGGCCCTGAGCATCCGATCTTCGATCCAAACCTTGGCGGCACGGTCAACTTTGACTGGGGCTGGGCGCAGTGGGTGCCGGCTTGGCACACCTCGACAACTCCGCGCGGGGTAGTCAATACGCCGGCCGGGATCGTTCTAAACATTGGTGGTAAGACGATTTACCATCTCGGCGACACGGCGCTGTTCAGCGATCTGGCGTTGCCGGGGCAGCGCCATTCGATCGACCTGGCGATGATCCCAATCGGAGGCCACTACACGATGGATCGCCACGATGCTGTCCGTGCGGCAGCGCTAATTGGTGCTCCGCAGGTCGTCCCGATTCACTACAACACCTTTCCTACGATCGAGGCCGACGTAGCGGCATTCGCTGAAGCGGTCGCTGCCGAGACAAGTGCGACTGCCGCCATTCTGGATCCTGGGGAAAGTTTGATGCTCTGATGATCACAGCCTTCGTCTTACTGGAATCTGAACGCACAGCGCTCGCCAAGCTCGGGCAGCGGCTGCAGTCGATCGAAGGGGTGGCGGAGGTTTACTCGGTGACAGGGGCGTGGGACTTCATCGCTGTGATCCGCGTTGCCCGCCATGAACAGCTAGCGGCAGTTCTCGCCGAGCAGGTCGCAGAGCTTGAGGGAGTAACAAGGTCGCAGACGATGGTTGCCTTTGATGCCTTCTCCGACCTTGATCTCGATCAGCTTCTTGCTGACGGATCCTGACCGGCAGATACGCTCACCAGCGATGTCATCAAACGTTCGGCCTGAGTTTGGACCCACGCTGCCAGAGATCCTGGGGCCGAAATGGCGTCCCCTAGCTCGCGTTTGGAAGGCGCTGATCATCATTGCAGTCGCACTGCTGGTTGCCTTGGTTGCAGTTCTGCTCTTCAAGCCGGGAGCCTCTTTGCGGACGCTTCAAGTATCGGAGCCGATATCGCTCAACCTGACCTACGACAGTCAAGCGCTAACGCAGCGCGTTGCGAGCGGCTCTGAGGTAGTGCGTCTTGAAACTCCGGCCTCCGCTGCGAACGCGGCGACGTTCGCGGTCTCACCGATCACGGTGGCCCCTTACAAGGGATCAATCGAAGGGCAGCTTCCGCTCACGGCGTTCAGCCTGACTGAGCAGATGGCGCGCGAGGATCGGAGCTTCAGGCTGCGCGCCGAAGGTCCGGTGCGTATTCACGAGAGCCTTGGCTACCAGATTCTGTACCAGTTCGCTCGCGACGATAAGACCATCTACGGGCGCCGCCTCTTGCTGTTCCCAGGGACCCCTGGCGCTCGGAGCGGATACGACATCCAGATGACTCAGGCGCGTAGCTCGAGGACACCGTCGTCAGAGACTGTCTCTGATACTGCGCCTCTGCGTGAGCCATACAGGGCTGTCGTCAACAGCCTTCCTTGATGTCGCCAGGCTACTTGCCGACTACGGAGCTGAGTAAGCGGCCGCGTCGTCCTCTGACTGAGGCTTAAGCGGCGGCTCTGGATCGACGGGCGGAGTTGGGTCAACCGGCTCGGTTGTCTCTTCCAGCACCACTTCACCGTGGTGCTCTTCGACGATCACGGGAGGAGCCGCCGGTGGCGTAACGGTAGGCGTCTCGGCGACCGGTGGAGTAACGGGCGAAACCACCACGACCGCGGGCGACGTGGGCTGGATAGTTGGTTGCACGATCGGTGCAGGCTTAACGGCAGAAGCCTTCTTCCGCGCTGCGGCCTTTGCCCCGGCGAGCGACTCGGTGCGAGGTGCAACTAACTATCCAGCCCACGTC
>JBAXGJ010000292.1:0-2138 GCA_037139475.1 Actinomycetes bacterium | reverse complement strand
CAGGAGATTCTCGACCAGCTCCAGCCAGGGCTCGTCGTCGAAGGCCAGATTTCGAACATCGTTGACTTCGGCGCTTTCGTCGACCTCAACGGGATCGACGGCCTGATCCACATCTCGGAGATTTCGTGGTCGCACGTCAACCACCCGCAAGAGGTGCTCGAGATTGGCCAGACGGTGCAGGTCAAGGTGCTTGAGATCGACCGAGATCGTCAACGCATCTCATTGGGCCTCAAGCAGACCCAAGATGATCCATGGCAGCGCGTCGTTGACACCTACAACATCGGTGATGACCTCGAAGGAACGGTCACGAAGGTCGTCACCTTCGGCGCCTTCGTTGAGATTCTCGACGGAGTTGAAGGCCTCGTCCACATCTCAGAGCTCGCAGCCCACCACGTTGAGAACCCGCGTGAGGTTGTCCAGCCGGGCGACGAAATTAAGGTCAAGGTGCTCGAAGTCGACGATGAGCGCCGCCGCCTCTCACTGTCGGTTAAGCGCGTCGAAGGTCAGATCCTCTCCGCGCACACAGGCAACCTTGAGTTCCCTGAGGAAGACGCCGCAATTGAAGCTCCAGCCGACCTCGTTGTCCCGGTCGTCGACGATGAGCTGCTCGCTGCCGCCGCGCCAGCCGAGGCTGCCGCTGAAGCTGAGGTAGTAGCGGAGGCAAACGAGATTGAGGCTGAAGCTGCTGCCGAGACTGAGGTAGAGGCAGAGGAAGTCGCTGAGGTCGAAGCTGAAGTTGAAGTCGCTGAGGCTGAGGCCGAACTTGTAGCTGAGGTCGAGGAAGTGGCCGAGGCTGAGGCCGACGCTGACGGCGACGCTGCGCCTGCGGATCCGCAGGACTGACGCT
This sequence comes from Actinomycetes bacterium, assembly GCA_037139475.1. GTDB lineage: Bacteria > Actinomycetota > Thermoleophilia > Solirubrobacterales > Solirubrobacteraceae > F1-60-MAGs163. Next base: position 1,291 of record JBAXGJ010000292.1, on the reverse strand, counting down.
GGCGGCGCTGCGCTGACCGATTCAGCCCCCGTCCCGTTCGTTGGCCTGACCGGGGGTATGGGGTCGGGCAAGAGCACTGCGCTCGAGGCGCTCGAGCGGCTTGGGGCAGTGACCCTCTCAACGGACGAGGTCGTCCACTCGCTCTACGAGCGGCAGGATGTTGTCGACCAGGTAGTCGAGCGCTGGGGCGTGGAGGCAGCTCCGACAGGCGCGGTCGATCGAGCAGCGCTGGCGCGTTTCGCCTTTGCCGATCCAGACGAGCGAGCTTGGTTGGAAGGATTGATCTGGCCTTTGGTTGCGCAAGAGGTAGCTAGCTTCCGCGTACGTTCGCTCGCGCACACGCCGGTGCCTCGCGCCGCGGTCGTCGAAACGCCGCTGCTGTTCGAGGCCGGGATGGACAAGATCTACGACGCGACGGTCGCCGTGATCGCTAGCGAGGAGTTGCGAGCGGAGCGCGCGGCGCAGCGTGGTCACGAAGCGGCTGACGAGCGTCATGCGCGCCAGATGAGCCAGCAGGAGAAGGCCGAGCGCGCAACCTATGTCGTCGTCAATGACGGCACGACCGCTGAACTGGAAAGTGAACTGGCCTCGATCCTCGACCGGATCAGCCAGTGAGCGCAGACAGGAGGAAGCGGCGACTTTGGCCGGCAGTTGCCTGCTTGATCGCCGCAGTTGCTCTCGGCGGCTGGTTAGCGTCGTGTAACAGCTTCAACAGCGCCGTAACCGAGATCCGTTACCCGCTCCGCCACGACGACATCATTCGCCAGCAAGCGAAAGATAAGAACCTAGATCCTGCATTGATTGCAGCGGTGATCTACGCCGAATCGGGTTTTGTTTCGGGACGAACATCGTCCGCTGGCGCCGAGGGTCTGATGCAGATAACGCCAGAGACCGCGGCCGACATTGCGCGCCACTCCGGAGGTACAGCGTTCACGCTCGCTGATCTGGCAACGCCCCAGATCAACATTGCCTATGGCTCATATCTTTTGCGTGACCTGCTTGATCGCTATGACGGCGACACGGCCGCCGCGCTGGCGGCCTACAACGCCGGGCCAGGGAACGTTGACGCCTGGGGTGGTTCTGGGCTTAGCGTCGATGACATTCCATTTGCCGAAACGCGCGCTTACGTTGAGAAGGTGCTCACCGCTCAGGCCGAATATCGCGCCCGCTACAACAAGGAGCTTGGGCCAGCGCCTTAGGCTGCGGATACCCTTGCGCTGATGCCTCCTTTCCGCCTCGACAGCGCATTCACGCCGGCCGCCGACCAGCCGGCAGCGATCGACGCGATCTC
>JBAXGJ010000291.1:0-2139 GCA_037139475.1 Actinomycetes bacterium | reverse complement strand
GGTACGACGATGCGCTGGACCAACCGCCCGACGTTCCAGCAGGCGATTGAGTTCAACGGTCACCGCTAAGGGGTAAGGAAGGGCAGCTGATTGTTGGATGCGGGCCGCTTAATCGAGCGGCCCGCTTTCGTCGGTAATCCGCGCTGATCGCTAATCTGAGGATTCGTGTCGACGACCGAACGCAATCGCGACGGCGGCGACGAACGCCTAGAGCGCTACGTGATGATCGCGCTGATCATCGTGATCTCGGTCGCGGTGCTCGTCGGCTTCCTCGAGTACCAGCCGCCCGCAACGTTTGACACGCTCTCGGCGCTGAACTGGTCGCGCGATATTTGGGATGGGAACCTGCCCAATTTCGCCTCCTACCGCGCCCCAACGGAGCATCCGTTGATGCTGGCGATTGGTCTGCTGCTGCAGCCATTCGGCTCCGCCGGGCCGCAGATATTTGTTGCGCTGTCGCTGATCGGCTACATCGCTCTGCTGATCTCGGTCTTCCGCTTTGGCGTCTTCGTCACCGGCATCTTCGGTGGGCTGGTGGCGATCGGCCTGATGGCAACACGGCTCGACGTCGCATGGTTGGCAGGCGTTGGCTTCCTCGATCCGCCTTACGCGGCGCTGATCTGCTGGGCGGCCTACCTCGAGGCGCGATCGCCGCGCCGCGGTGGCATCGTCTGGGTGCTGCTAACGCTGGCCGGCTTGCTCCGCCCTGAAGCTTGGCTGCTGCTGGGGCTCTACTTCCTCTGGGTCGGCTACCCGCTGAGCTGGTCGGGCCGTTTCCGAATCCTCTGCTACGCCGCTATCGCGCCGCTGATCTGGTTTGCAACCGATTGGATCGTCACCGGCAACCCGCTCTTCTCAATGACGGCAACGAGTCGCAACGCTGTCGACCTTGGCCGTAGTCGCCCGTTCTCAACCTTGCCCTACTACACGCTCTACTGGACCAACTCGGTCTTGAAGCTGCCGCTTTCGATCCTCTCCGGCTTTGGCGTTGTGCTCGCAATCCAGCAGCGCCGCAAGCAGCTGATAGTCCCCGCGATTCTGATTGCGACGACCTGGTTCTCCTACCTCGTGATTGCCAGTGGCGGCTTGGCAAACGTTTGGCGCTACATCCTGATCGCCGTAGTCGGGCTGATTCTCTTCGCTACATACGCCGTTACAGGCTGGAGCAAAGTGGAGCGCGGCACGACCTTCAGGAAGGTTTGGGCTGGATCCGCGCTGCTGCTGGTGATCGTTGGCTTCGGCTGGACTGCGGCCCACCTCAACGTCAGCCGGATCGATGAGGACGTGCGCCGTCGCCGCGCAATCACCGACCAGTTCCGCGCGATTATGAGGACTCCTGCGGTGCTGCAAGCGCGCCGCTGCGGCCCGGTCAGCGTTCCCAATCAGAAGCTCCTGCCTGAAGCGAAGTGGAGCTTCCGGCTCGATCCGCCGGCGATCATTCCGCGCTCCGACCTAACTGTGCCAGTGCAGAAGGAGGGTGTTGCAATTCTGGTCAACCCAGCCTACGAATCGAGGCCCGACCTGAACGTCAACGAGTACGCCGTCGATAACGGCTGGGAAGCACTCCAGATTCCACCGCCAGGCTTCAAGTTCCTCGCCAGCAACGAATACTTCCTCGCCTACGGTCGCTGCGCCCCCGGCAGCCCTTAAGCGTTAGCGCGGCAGGCGCAGTGAGCCGCCGCTAGTGCCGGTCAGCGTTGCGCTCAGAGTGGTGCGCTTCTTCGCCGTCGCAACGTTTAGGCGCGCCGTGCCGTCGCGGCCGCTCCAGGCGCGCGCCGAGCCAAGCTTCACGGCTGCGTGCGGGATCGGCTCGCCAGCGCCTGCCGTCACCGTGACGATCATTGCCTTGCGGCCGTCGGCGCGCGCGCTGAGCTTGAGAGCCAGAGGTTTGACTGGCAGGAAGCTCATTAGCGTGGGCTGGGTGTAAGTGGCCGGACCGGTGTTGCTGACCGGCATGATCTGCCACTGCAGCAGTCCGCCGGCGACCGGGACGATGTCGAGCCCTTCGCTCTCGCCGGAGAGCGTCTGCTCAGCTTCGAGCTTCACTGCGCCGTTGGCAGTATCGATCGAATTGATCTGGAACTCGCCGCCCTTCTGCCCGGCGACAAGCAGCTTGCCGCGCCAGAAGACGGCGCCGGT
>JBAXGJ010000290.1:0-2146 GCA_037139475.1 Actinomycetes bacterium | reverse complement strand
CGAAGCTTCGGTTTGCTTGTTGATAGCGAAGGAGAACCGGCCGGCGGCCGCTGGAACTTTGACGCCGAGAACCGCAAGCCGCCGAAGAGCGGGGTCGAGGCGCCCGCCGCTTGGCGGCCGAGCGAAGATCAGATTGACGAACAGGTGCGGGCTGACTTGGAGGGCTGGGAGCTCGAGCTTTGGGGCGAGGATGAGCCGCGCCGCTTCGCTGTGACGGCGGCCGAAGCCCAGCTTGCACTCGACGACTTTGTCGAGCACCGCCTGCCGCAGTTCGGCGCCTGGCAGGACGCGATGGTTCCTGGCAATCCGTTCCTCTTCCACGCACTGCTCAGCGTTCCACTAAACCTTGGCCTAATTGAGCCGCTTGATGTGGCACAGGCCGCCGAGCATGCCTGGCAGGAGGGCCGCGTGCCGATTGAAGCGGCCGAGGGTTTCATTCGCCAAGTGATCGGCTGGCGTGAGTACGTATGGGGGATGTACTGGCTGCGCAGCGGGCAGTGGCAGAGCGACAACGCGCTCGACGCAACCGCGCCGCTTCCCGCCGCATACTGGGGCGAGCCGGCTGGCTGGGCCTGCCTTGACGGCGTCGTTGACGGCGTGCGTCGCCACGGTTACGCCAACCACATTGAGCGACTGATGGTGCTCGGCAACATTGCGATGCTCGCCGGGCTTGAACCGTGGGAGGTGGTCGGCTGGTTCGAGCGCGCCTTCGTTGACGGAGCTGAGTGGGTGATGGCTCCCAACGCCGCCGGCATGGCGCTCTATGCCGACGGCGGCGCGATGATGACAAAGCCCTACGCGGCCGGCGGCAACTACATCCACAAAATGAGCGGCGGCGCCTGGTGTGCGTCCTGCCAATACTCGCCGAAGAAGCGCACCGGTGAGGATGGCTGCCCGGTAAGCGCTCTCTATTGGGATTTCATCGGCCGCAACGAGGATCGCTTCGCCGGTAATCACCGAATGGCGATGCCGGTTCGCGGCTGGCAGAAGTTCGACGCCGCTGAGCAGCAGGCGATTAAGGGCCGCGCCGCGCTGGCCCGCGACGAGCTCGCGGGGCTCAGTCCGGGCGCCGGGCGCTGAGCAGCAGGTTGTAGAAGATCGTCGCTGGCAAGCGGCCCTCAAGCAGGCTGCGGTCGACCTTCTGCAAGGCGAGGTAGCCGCGGAAGGCGTACTGGCGCCAGAACATCGGCACATCCTCAGGCGCAGCGGTTGCCTCCAGTGCGCGGTTGGTCCAACCGAACCAGTTCGCCAGCAGCTCCTCGCCGCGAACGTGGACCTCTTCGAAGCCGGCACCGCCCGTGATCGCCTCCAGCTCCGATGGGACGAAGGCATGAACATCAACGTGCTGCTCAAGATCGTGGTTATGCGCGCCGCCGTCGCTATCGCCGACAGTTGCTGGCGCGGCCCGCAGCGCCGCGCGCCAGAGCGGCGCTGCCGTCGTAGCTGCGCGCTTTGGCAGCTGCGCGATGCGATCGCCATTGCGCGACGGCTCGCCGGCGAAGATCACGACGCCGCCCGGCTTCAGAACGCGGAAGAACTCGGCGAAGGCTTGATCAAGATCGGGGATGTGATGGAGAACGGCGTGGCCGAGCACAAGGTCGAAGCTTTCGTCATCGAACGGCAGCGCTTCGGCGTCGCAGACCTCCGTTGTGACCTCGAGGCCAAGCTGGTCGGCGTTGCCTTGCAGCGCTTCGATCATTCCTGGTGAGATGTCGGTGCAGGTTGCTTCGTCGATCACGCCCGCCATCAGCATGTGGAGCGAGAAGTAGCCGGTACCGGCGCCGATCTCGAGCGAGCGGCCAAAGTGGGGGAGCGGGCCGCCGAGCGCCTTCTCGATCTTCGTGAGAACCTGGTCGCGGCCAATCATCCCCCAGTCGATTCCCCACTTGGCGTCATAGGCTGCCGCCGCGCCGGTGTGGTAGCGGGTGTTGACGTCACGGATCTCGTCTGGTGTTTGTGGTGCGGCCATCGCGAAGGCCGAGGCTAGCGATCGGCAGAAATCTGCGGCTTGCTGACCGCTCGGTCAGAAGCTGCGAAACTGAGCCGATGGCTACAGAGGCTCCAACAATGCTTGACCTGCCGCCCGGCCCAAAGCAGCCACGCTACGCGCAGGCTTTGCAGTGGGTAATGCGGCCGCAGGAGTTCG
>JBAXGJ010000289.1:0-2164 GCA_037139475.1 Actinomycetes bacterium | reverse complement strand
CTAACAGCGACGACGTCGTAGTGCTGACGATGAACGCGGAAGAGAACCGCTTCAACGGTCCGATGCTGGAAGCTTTCAAAGAGGCACTCGACAACGTCGAGGCGTCCGACACCGCGGCCGCGGTGGTGCTCACAGGCACGGGGAAGTTCTTCTCCAACGGGCTCGATCTTGAATGGATGACGGAGGCTGGCGAGGAGAGCACGCGGCTAGTAGTCGAAGGACTGCAGGCGCTCTACATGAGGTTGCTTGCGTTTCCCGTGCCGGTGATCGCGGCGGTCAACGGCCATGCCTTCGCCGGCGGAGCGATGCTGGCGCTGGCCTGCGATGAGCGCGTGATGCGCGAGGATCGCGGCTACTTCTGCCTGCCGGAGGTCGACATCAACATTCCGTTCGTGAGCGGAATGTCAAAGCTGATCCAAGCGAAGCTGACGCCGGCCGCAGCTCACAAGGCGATGCTGAGCGGCCACCGCTTCGGTGCCCCTGAGGCGCTCCAGTGGGGAATAGTCGACGAGCTGGCCGCAGAGGATCAGGTACTGCCCACGGCAATCGAGCGAACCAAACCGCTCTCAGGCAAGAACCGCGACGTCGCCGCCACGATCAAAAACGTCATGTACCAAGACGCAATCGAAGCCCTAGCCCGCCTCGAATCCTTCTAGCCCAGACGAGTAGCTACTGGCGAAGACCCGTCAGCGGTCAAGCAGCGCGCTGCTGCTCGCACCTGCCCGGCCGTAGGAGCGCTCACGGGTTGGCAGCACCAAGCTCAGTTTCGATACGTCAACGCTGAAGCTTCCGTTACTGGGTCGGTACATCGGCACCTGGAATGGTGTCTTCGCAGTGAAGTCAGAACCGAGCAGCTCGAGCCGAACCTGATGCCCGCTTTGAACGCGGTAACCGTTTCCACTGAGCAGCCAATGAATCGTTCCCTTCTGGTTTGCCGTCAATCTCCGCACTCCTCGTGAGATCAATCGCTGCTGACCGTCCGGGTCGATGTCCCAAAGTCGCGCTGCTAGCTGCGCATAGGTTCCTTTGACGGCAACTGTTGCGCGAATCGCCGGTAGGCCAAGCAGAGTGAACGGCCGCTTCGCCTCCACTGTGTAGTAGGCGGCGCCGGCACTGGTCGTCTTCGGCACCGTCAAGCAGGCGTCCGTTGTTCCGAGAATAAATGTGAACTGAGAGCCGAGAGCTGCGTCGGAGTCGGCCGAAAGGACCGTCTGCTTCGCGGCGCTCGACGCCCGCACGGCCCCAGGGCTGAGCGCCCTCCAACTCGAAGCTCTGTAGGGGCCACCGGCGGGGGGAACAACGGCCGGGGGCGGTTTTTGGGTTGGCGCAGGGCAGGTTTGCGTCATCACCGACACGCTCCCCGGCGCCAGTGGCTTGCCTCGTCCGCGCAGCCAATAATCAAAGAAGGCTGACCCTTGGGCGTTGAACTGCGTGAATGTGTTGAGCTTATTTGAGCCTCGAGGATGCCCTAGATCGCCGAACTGCAGCGCGACCTGCGCCTTCGGATTCCTTGAGCGGGCGATGTTGTAGGCGCGAAGAGCCTCACGCGGCGGAAAGAGCTCGTCGGCGAAACCGTTCTGCAGCAGCAGCGGCGCTGGCGAGCCAGAGAGGTCTGTGATTGAGGAGTAGCGCGAGAGATTGCTGACCACGCCCTGGATTTCGGCCCCATAGGGCTCTCCGGCGGCGAAGAGTTTGCTCCACCCGATCGGATCGACCTGCGGGTCGGCACCTTCAGGCGCCATGTAGTCAGCGCCCAGCAGCAGCGGTAGCACTTTGGTTTCCGTCAGCGCACCAAGCGGTGTACCAACCGGCGCGGCCCGCTCGGCGGCAACGCCCTTCGCTGTGTTGTCGAAGTACCCCGCCGGCACCAACGACCAAGCCAAGTTCGACCATTCGCCGCGCGGCCATGCTGCCCTAATCGATAGCGGCTGACCCTTCGGTGAGCGCCAGGGGACGAGCTTGCCGTCGGTCGTTCTGACGCGATTCTTAAGCCAACCGAGCTGGAGCGACTGGCCCCCACCCCACGAGAATCCGGTCACGCCGATCCCGCCGCGCTGCGCAATGCCGCCGTCGACTAGCTTGCCGATCATCGTTTGGGCATCACGGATTTCGTATCGCTGGTCGGCCATGTGAAACCAACCACGATCGCAGCCAGGCGAGGTTC
>JBAXGJ010000288.1:0-2172 GCA_037139475.1 Actinomycetes bacterium | reverse complement strand
CCTTGATCAGGCCAGCGCCGCTGCTTAGCGTCACCTTGCCAACGCCGGTTCCCTTAGCGGGGTCCAGCACCCAGTCGATCAGCGTGTTACCGCTGCCGGTAGGCATCCCGATGCAGGTTCCCTTGTCGGTGAACTTAAACGTCTTGCTGTTCTTTGTTTGCGCTGTAGACGCCGTCATGCTGATCGTCTGCGGCGTGCCTGGGATCGGCCCAAGCCGGGTTGCTTCAACACGCTCCAGCTTCTTCTTCAGGCGATTAAATTCGCGCTGCTGCAGCGGGCTGCGGCGGAAGCCAGGTGCGGCGAGGTTCTTCTTCTCGCTCGAGTCGCGATGGAGGTCATACATCTCGTATTCGTCCGGTACGAGCCCCAGCGGATCGTAGTAGCGCGCGAGCTTCCAGCGTGACTCGCGGATGCTCGAGATGTGGTTCGCACCGTACGGGTGAAGCGGGCTGGCCTGGCCGGACTGGTAGTCGTCATAAGTGAACATGACGTAGTCCTGAACGGGCTTGGCCTTCGGGTTGACGAGCAGCTTCGCGTAGTCGACTCCGTTCCACTTGGCGCGCGCCGACGCAGGGGCGCCAAAGAGCGTCGCCAGCGTCGGTACGAGGTCAACGTGCGAGACGAGCGCGTCGCTTGTGCGCGGCTTCGGGAAGATCTCCGGGTTGGAGTAGATCAACGGAATCCGCATTGACTCTTCATAGAAGTTGAAGTTCTTCTCGCCAACTCCGTCGTGGCACATTCCCATTTCGCCGTGATCGGCGGTACGGATGATGACCGTGTCGTCGAGCAGGTTCTGGGCTTCTAGCGCATCAAGCGTCTGCACTAGGTAGGCGTCGGCTTCCTTCATCAGGTTGGCGTAGAAGTTCAAGTACCGGCGCTGCTGGTACTTGGTGAGAATCGTGTTACCAAGCAGGAAGATCTTGCGGAAGCTCGCCTGGACCTTCGGCTTCGTCTTCAGGTTCTCATCGACCGTGCTCGGCAGCTGAATGTCGCCGTCGAGGTCGCTGCTTGGGTATTCGCTGTCCGAGTACGACGCCGGGTAGAAGAGCACGTCGTGCGGGTTGACGAGCGAGATCACGAGGAAGAACGGCGCCTGCGTTGCGGCAACCGAGTTGATGTAGGCGAGGACGCCTTCATCTCCGTCGCTCATGCTGCCGTTGTCGTTCATGAAGCGGTCGTCGTTGTCGCCGCCGCCGCCGGGATTACCGCCGCCCTCGGGGAGCGACTGGTTGGCGCCAGCGTCGGCTGGGTTCCAGCGCTGTCCGCCGTATGCAGCAACATCGGCTGGCGTCCAGTCCTGGACCGTGCCGGCTGCCGTATCACCAGCTGCTGGCAGCGGGTTAGGCGCCGTTACGGCCTGCTTCGTCATGTGGAACTTGCCCTTCCAGACGACGTTGTAGCCGGCGGCAGCCATCACCGTGCACATGTTCTTCATGTCGGTTGAGAGCGGAACGTTCGGGTATTCGTAGACCAGATTGCCTTCGCTGTCGAAGGTGTCGTTCATGTCGCTCTCGAGCGTGTGGCGCACCTGATGCTGAGCCGGCATGAAGCCGGTCATCATCGTCGTGCGGGCAGGCGAGCACATGCAAGCGTTCGTAAAGGCGCTCGTGAACGTCATGCCGGTCTTGGCGAGGCGCTTCTGGCCGGGGAGGTTCTTGTCGGCCCAACCCTTAGGGAAGTGCTGGATCGCACGTTCCTGGTCGGTCATGAAGAGGATTACGTTCTTGCCGCCGAATCCAGCGGCCGCAGCGGCCGCGTCAGCGCCTCCTGCTGCGAGCGCTTTGGCAGCGTTGCCGCCGAGCATTACGGCCGGAACCGAGGCTGCTGCGCCCTTTAGAAGTTGACCGCGGGTGACCTTCTTATCGATAGGCATAAAGAAACGGTATCAGTGCCCCACGAAGCACGCGCCGATTACTTCAAACGCTGTCCCCCCGGCCCTAAGTTCTGACCGCCTAGGGCTGCTTGACGCCACCGCTGATCGGCGTCTTGACCGGCGCCGCTGCGCCGATGATCTCGAACAGGCCGTTGCCGCCTACGTAACCGCTGACCGGAGCCGAAGTGCTGTAGTTGTGCGCCCCCCAAACGTTGCCCGAGCTGTCGATCGCAACCGCAGTCAGGCGCTGCATCGCAGCATTTACAAATCCCTTGGCTGGGCTCAGCACGGAGCCGGTC
>JBAXGJ010000287.1:0-2180 GCA_037139475.1 Actinomycetes bacterium | reverse complement strand
TGGAGCCGCCCTTGCTGTAAGTGCTCGTTCCGGTGATCGGCGAACGGCCCATCGTTAGCCCAGTCAGTGCGCTGATCAGGTCGGCTGGGAGCGCGGCTAGAGCCTTCGCTCGCTTCAGTACGTCGGCGACGTACCAGTCGGCGTGGTTGTAGGAGAAGATCGCCTTCTCGATGCTTGTGTTGCCACCCGAAGCCTTGAGGTAGCGAGCGGCGGCGAAGATTGCGTCGACAGGATTGTTCGGGTCCTTGACGCCGTCGTGGTTAGCGTCCACGCCATAGCTCTCCCAGGTTCCCGGCATGAACTGCATCCAGCCCATCGCGCCGGCGCTGGAGGTTGAGAGGTTGCGGCCGTAGTCGGTCTCGATCTCATTGATTGCCGCCAGCACTTCCCAGCGGATCCCATACTCAACGCCAGCGGCCTGGTAGATCGGCAGCAGGAACGGTGGAACGCGGAAGCTGTCGAGGGCAGCATTAGAGACATTCGCCAGTGGCGCTGACATCAGCGGTGAACCGAGTCCAGCGAACGGAGAGGAGGCGATGTCGAGTTTGGCTTGCTGCTCAGCCAACTGGCTTGCCTTCTTCCGCTCGGCGAGGAAGCGCTTCGCATCCTCACGGCGCTTGTCAGCAGCTATCTGCTTCGGCGTCTTTGTCTTCGGCGGTTTCTTCCCCTCGATCGTTCCCGGAAGCGTTCCGAGATCACCGGGGGTCGTTGTTGTTGGCGTTGTTGCTGGTGTTGTAGTGGTAGGAGGCGAGGTCGGCGTTGTCTCCGTCGAGGCCGCGCTGTCGGCTGCCCCTGCCGGCCCAGCGATCGCGGCGGCAGCCGCAATTGCGGCTGCCGAAACTGTCGCTGCGTTTGTCGAGCGTCCCATTGCCTCTAGTTATACGGCAACGGAGGCCGGAAAGCACGCAGTTGCGGTGAACATAGTGTTTTCATTGGCCGCTTTTAGCAGCCACGCCCAGAGGCTTTAACCGCGGCCACCGCGCAGCACAATTCCTTCGAGCCGGTGGGCAGCCTGCTCGCATGAATCGATGCTGCCTTCGATCCAAGTAAAGATGTCCTTCCAGCGGATCACGACCATCGGGTCGATTCCGCCGGTGAAGAGCGCCGCGAGTGCTTCGCGGTGGAGCGTGTCGCCTTCGTTCTCGAGCCGGTGAATCTCAACTAGAGCGGGGTTAAGGTCGGTTCCTGAGCGCAGCGAGCGCAGCGCGATTGCGACCTGCTCGCAGGCGCCGACCAGCACTTCCGACATCTGCACGGCCTGCTCCATCGGCGCTTCTACGCTATAGATGCCGAGCATGTCGCCGGTCTGCTCTGCGTAATCAACGATGTCGTCGAGTGTTGTTGCCAGCGCGTAGCCGTCCTCAGCCGTCACGACGGCCGTTTTCTTCTGGCTGCCAAGTTGCACGATTAGGTCGTGCGTAATGCGGTCGCCCTCGTGTTCGAGCACAACAAGCTCGCGCGCCAGCTCGGCGTGTACCGGGTAGTCAGCGATCAGGTCGCGCAGCACGATCGCCGTGCGCTCGACGTTGCGGCCCGACTCTTCGAGCAGCGCCAGAACTGCATCTTCGCTTGATAAGCTTTTCAGCGTCACAGTCGACTAACTTAGTGCATTCACCGCCGCGACGACACTGCAAATAGTACTTTCTTCACTGCCCGTTCACAGTTGCTTTACCTCTCGGTAAAGACTTCGGCCCTGCCGCCAGTCAAGGTGGCAGGCGTGACGCTGAATCAATCTGCCTCCTCCAGCACCAACGGGGTGGCTGACTCATTCAGCTTCGGCGCGCTTGAGCTGAGGCCGCGCGAGGGTTTGGCAACGGCGGGCGGGCGGGCGCTCCATCTCTCCGTCCGCGAGTTTGGGCTGCTCTCTGAACTAGCGCTCAACGACGGGCGAATTGTTCGTCGCGAGGAGCTCTACGAGAGCGTCTGGGGAGAACCCCTGCGACCGGGTGATCGGACCGTCGACGTTTATGTCCGTCGTCTGCGCGTCAAGCTAGCGCAGGCGCTGCCTGATTGGGCGTTCATTCACACCCACGTTGGCTTCGGCTATCGCTTCGCACCGGCCCGTGACCTCGCAGAGAGCAACAACGAACTTGGAGAAGCGCTATAAACGCAGGTTGTGATCGTCACTCACAACATGCAGCAGGCCGCGCGCGTCTCCGACCGCACGGCCTTCTTCATCG
>JBAXGJ010000286.1:0-2182 GCA_037139475.1 Actinomycetes bacterium | reverse complement strand
ACCGGCGCCGTCTTCTGGCGCGGCAAGCTGCTTGTCGCCGGGCAGAAGGGCGGCGCGTTCCAGATCAACTCAATTGATACTGCCAGCGGCGCAGTGAAGCTCGAAGCTGAGCAGACGCTCTCGGGCGAGAGCGAAGGGCTCGACATCGTCCCAGTCGCTGGCGGACTGCTGCAGTGGCAGATCATGCCGGTCAGCGACACCGGCCCGGCCACATACGCCCAGCCAACGCTAATGAGCTTCCTGCCAGTCAACCCGCTAGCGCTGAAGCTGAGTGCACGCGCCGATGGCCGCAAGGCGATCGTCGTAACTGTCACCACCGGGGCTGGTCAGCCAATGCCCCACGCTGCAGTGAAGCTCGGCGCGGCGCGCGGCTGGAGTGGCCGCGACGGCACGGTGCGCCTAACGGCAGCGATGCCGAAGAAGCGCTCAAAGCTAACCGCCACGTTAACCGGCACCAGCGGCGGATCAATCAACCTTCCGCGGTAGCGTCGCGTAGCAGCTAGCTACGGGCTGCCGGGCGCGCAGCGGCCGTAGGCGATGAAGAACTCGTTGCCTGCCAAGAACTTGAAGTCGGGCGGCGGAATCTGAACCTCAGTCCAACCGTTATCGATCGGGTACTCGTTGATGTTCATGTCCGGCCGGACCTCATAGCCGGGATTGACAACGATTGCCACGCCTTCGCGCTGGACAGGGATTGTCTTGTCGGAGCGCGGGATGATCTCCGGCACCGAAGGGTTAGACCCGGGGAACGGATCGCCCGTGTCGAGCCTGAAGTCCCACTTCGCTTCGGCCAGCAGCTTCTGCGTTGGCAGGCTCACCGGGCCGCAGCGCCGCGCCCGCAACACCGCAGGATTGGTCAACAGCGAAAGGAAGTTGTCGTGCAATGCGCGGCGCCTGCGAACTTCCTCATCGACGCGTTTGAGGTTGAGGTGGGTAACCGTCCAGCCAGCCCCGACGATTACCAGCAGCGCAGCTCCTGCTGCCCACCAGCGCCGCAGTTTAGTTCCGCGTTCAACCGTCGTCCAGCCAGTGATGGCGAAGGACGCGAAAACAATCAAGCCGATCGCTGCCAGCAGCACATAACGCCAAACGTTTGCCAACCCACCGACAGCGATTACTAGGTACGAGAACCAGGTTGTTGCGACCAGAATTGCTGGCAGAATCAGCTCCTTGCGACGCCGCCGGATTGCCGCGATCACTCCTAGCGCAGCGATGATCGAGGTAGGCGCCTTCAACATCGCGTTGGTCCAATAGATCGTGTAGTAAGGGAGCGTGTCCAACGGCCGGCCACGACCCAGCGCTTCAGCAGCGCTGCTGGTCATCGTCATCGAGTAGAGCGGGTTACCGGTGACAGTGAAGTCAACTAGGAGCCAGATCAGCGGAGCAATCGCGGCGTAACAGAGAGCACGGATCCGGCCCGACCAGCCAAGCGGATAACCGATCCAAAGCGCATAGAGCCCGAGCAGCAACCAGGCCTCCGGTCGTAGCAGGCCACCCAGCGTGAGCAGAACCCAAACAGACCAGCCGCGGCGGGGCTTGTGGGCCTCTAATACGGCAGCCCAGCAGATCAGCGCGGCGTACGGCACATCGAGGAAGCCGACGCCGGCCATGTAGGCGACCTGGAGTCGCGAGGCGAGCAGCCCAAAGGCCACGAGCCCGCCGAGGACGCCAGCAGCCATTGTGCCGAGCCGGTAGACGCCGATCAGCAGAGCGATGTAGCCGACGAGTGCCCAGGCAACCATCAGCGAGGCCGCGTAATCACCGGCCGGTTGCATCAGGAAGCCGACTAGCAGCAGCAACGGGTGTTCGGTTGGTACGCGGTAAGCCTCGAAGTTGGGCAGCCTTCCGTCCCAAAGATCTCGCGACCAATTCAGCGCCCAGAGCGTGTCAAAGGTCGCCCGCGGGTCGTAGACGATGTAGCCAACTAGGACAGCCGCAGTGAGCGCAACCAGCAGCGCGATCATCACGTTGCGCTCTAGGCGTTCGTCGCCGCCGTCGCGTTTGCGTTCGGTCGTCGACACGGCGATGAAGCTTAGCGGCAGTCGCGGATTAACAACGACAGCGGGCCGCTCATTTGAGCGGCCCGCGTTCAGCAATTTGCCGTCGTTCGGTCTTAGCGGTGGCCGCTGAACTCAATCGCCTGCTGGAACGTCGGGCGGTTGGTCCAGCGCATCGTCGTACC
>JBAXGJ010000285.1:0-2210 GCA_037139475.1 Actinomycetes bacterium | reverse complement strand
GGATCGGGAGGAGACGCCGCCTTGAGGCGTCGACGGACCCGGTCACCCGCTCCAAGCAAGACGTGCCATCGGACGGGAATCCGTTGCGGCACAGGGCATTTGGACGAATCCAGCGACGACGTAAATGTCGACAAAAGTGGGTCAACAGCCCCAGCTCTGAAAGCTGGTGCTGTCAGGCCGGCACCGGCGTCTTCGCTGCCTTCGCCTGGCGCCGAACCAGTTCTCGGCGCGCCTTGATTCGGAGGTCGAGACCGGTCATTCCCTTTGCCCCACATGGTGTTCAGCGTGCGCACCAGGGTCCCGTTGGTCCCCCACCGCGGCGAGCCCGTGCCACCTCCCGCTCCCGCGACGGGATCCGGCACCGTTCGGAGGGCCCCATCAGCGTCAACCGCTCCCGACCGGTATCCCACGGAACTCCCACGGGGCTCCCACGAATTCCGGGGGCACACGGTGCCACGGGGTGGCGTCTGCGCGCGTCGGTTTGCAACAGCGAGAGGAAACTGAGTCTCGGCCGACGGTTCGGAGGCTCGCGGCGAAAGCCGCGACGTCAGGTGACGATGACTGCCAGCGGGACCGTGTCCGCGGGGGAACGCAGGTGCGCCTCGCGGCACCAGTGGTAGTAACCCGTGCGGGTGAGGGGGTCGGTATAGCCGACAAGTCCGTGCCAACCGGCGCTGTCCAACCGCGTCGCCATCAGGGTGGCCGTGACCCATCGGCCCTCGTGCCACACCTCGACCGGTCTGAGCATGTCCACGATCCTCCTCCGAGTGCGCCGCGGACGCCACGTTCGGCGCCCAAGCGCTGGGTTGCTCACTGACCCATGGCAATTGCCGAGGCGGCCGTGCGGCCGTGTCGAGCTCAGTGCGCGGCCCCCGCGCCGGGACGGAGCAACATCCGCTCCCAGGCTTCACGGTGTCGACACGCCATCGTCCCTCGCTCACGGCTGATGGATTGGTTCTTGCCAACCCGGACGCCAGCTCCATACTTAACCTGTGAGTAAATTAACCATCCAGTACAGTAAGGGCACCCCCGGTGACGATCGCGGTCGATGACGCTCGACTCGACGTGACGTTCGCGGAGCTCGCCAATGCAACGAGGCGCGCCATCCTGGCCCGCCTTGTTGAGGGGGCCGCGACCGTGAACGAGCTCGCCGAGCCGTTCGACATGACGCTCCCGGCGATCTCGAAGCACATCAAGGTGCTCGAACGAGCCGGATTGATACGCCGCGGCCACCAGGCCCAGTTCCGGCCCTGCGCCATCGAGGGATCGCGGTTGCAGGAAGTGTCGACATGGGCTGAGCAGTACCGGTCCATGTGGGAGTCACGCTTCGATCAGATGGATGTCTACCTAGCGCAACTTCAACCGCCGCAAGGCAAGGAGGGAAACCAATGACGACCAGCAACGAACCCGCCAACTCGGTGGTGATCGAGCGGAGCTTCAAGGCCCCGATCGATCTCATCTGGAAGATGTGGTCAGACCCCGAGCACTTCAAAGCCTGGTATGGCCCGCAAGGTGCCAGCGTCCCGGTTGCAGAGTTCGACGTCCGCGTCGGGGGTCGCCGATTCGTCGGAATGGAGATGAACACTCCGAACGGCGCCATGCAGATGTGGTTCACCGGTGAACACCTCACCGTCGAGGAGCCGAATCAGCTCGCATACACCGAGTCGATGTCCGATGAGAACGGTAGTGTGCAATCACCCTCGTCGATGGGCATGCCCGAAGGACACCCGAGCACCACCGAGGTTCGCGTTGACCTCGACGTCACCGGTGACCACACGAGGATGGTGTTAACCCACATGGGAATCCCCGCCGGCTCCCCCGGCGAGATGGGCTGGAACATTTGATGATCCAATAAATGTGGGAATAATGGTAAACCAAGTAGGGATCTCATCAATTATGTCATCATGAAAATCTTCTGGAAAAAGGCCACAACTTCCTAATCTACCTAGATCAAGTTCATACTCAAACTCCATTTCCATTTCATTAACATTGTTAATCATCTTAATTGAATACGTCCAGATTGCATCTACGTTCTCGCGTTCAAACTCTTCCTCGTTACTCATAGCATCTCCAATCGCATTATTGCGTATATAGTTAGGTTGTAATTATAGTAAACAATAGTAGGCGTGATGGGATTCGAACCCACACTACATGCTGGAGGAAGTATGAGCAAGTATGTAAGCGAGTATGAAGTATGGACGTATGAGATT
>JBAXGJ010000284.1:0-2220 GCA_037139475.1 Actinomycetes bacterium | reverse complement strand
CGTTCTGTAGTGATTGGTTCGCTCGCGGCGCTCGCGCTGAGCGCTGTTGCGGCTGGCCCGGTCAGCGCGGCGGGAATGACCGCCAGCGGCAGCATCGGCCAGGCCTACGTGCTTGACGCAGCCGAAGGGCAGGCGCTGACGCTGATCGACGCGCGCGGACGGACTGTCGCCAAGGGCACGGCCGATCGCCTCGGCAGCTTCATCTTCCAGAACGTTGCCGCTGGTAGCGGCTACAAGGTGCGTGGCGCCAGCACAACGAGTCCGTTCAAGGTTCTGAGCACGAAGTCGAACCCGCCAGCAGCCTTCTTCCGCGGCATTAAGCTGAAGCAAGGGCTCAACTACGTCAAGGTTCGCGATGGCGTTGAGATCGCGATGACGGTTCGCCTTCCCGCTGGCAAGAAGCTCAGCGACGGCCCGTTCCCAACGATCATCGAGTACTCCGGCTACCAAACAGCGGCGCCGCACGATCTGCTCAGCGCGCTCAACGGCAAGGATCCGCTCGCCCCAGCAAGCTCAACCGCAGTCGGCTCTCTAATCGCCCCACTGCTGGACTTCGCTGTCGTCAGCGTTCAGATGCGCGGCTCCGGCTGCTCTGGCGGCGCTTTCGACCTCTTCGGCCTGCCAACGACCTTCGACGGCTACGACGCTGTTGAGACGGTCGGCGCGCAGTCTTGGGTCAAGGGCGGCAAGGTTGGAATGGGCGGCATCTCGTTCTCCGGCATCACGCAGCTCTTCACGGCCGGCACGCAGCCACCGCACCTCGCAGCGATCGCGCCGATGTCTGTAACCGACGACACGTACACAGCAACCGGTTTCCCGGGCGGCATCAACAACTCCGGCTTCGCGCTCTCGTGGGTCAAGGAGCGGATGTCCGACGCTGTGCCAGCCCCCGAAGGCGGCCAGCCGTGGGCCAAGGCGCTTGTCGCCGCCGGCGACCAGAACTGCATCGCCAACCAGAAGCTGCGCCTTCAGACGCGCGACGCCGTCAAGGTGATCGACGCAAACCCGTTCCGCACGCCGGGCGAGTTCGATCAGCGCTCGGCGGCGGCATGGATGAGCAAGATCAAGGTGCCGACCTTCCTGATCGGTCAGTTCCAAGACGAACAGACCGGCGGCCACTTCGCTGAGAGCCTCGGCCTGCTGGCGAAGAACCCGAACGTCTGGCTGACGCTGCAGAACGGCGTCCACGCCGACTCGCTTGGGCCGACAACGTTTACGCGCTGGGTTGAATTCCTCAACCTCTTCGTCGCTGACAGGATCCCGAAGATCTCGCCGGCCGTTCTGGGGCTAAGCGATCAGCTCTACACGCTGCTCGCTAACGCACCTGCGGCGCCGGTATTGCAGTCGCGCTTCGCTTCGATGACCAACGTCGCGGCTGCCAAAGCGCGCTTTAAGAAGGATCCGCGCGTCCGCCTGCTGATGGACAACGGCGCTGGGCCTCAAGGGCTCGGTTCGATCGGCGCGACTTGGGAGCTTGGCTACAACGCTTGGCCGATCCGCGAAGTTAAGCCAGCTACCTACTACCTCGGTGCCGGCGGCGCGCTAACTCCGACGAAGCCGGCCGCATCGAGCAGCGCCAGCTACACCGCCGACCCTGCAGCTCGCCCGCAGCAGACGCTTTACGGAAAGGGCGCTGGCGACGACTGGAAGGCCCAGCCACGCTACGACTGGGCGCCGCTCGCTGCCGACAAGGGGGTTGGATTTACGACCGCTGCGCTGGGCAAGGACATGATCCTCGCTGGTTCGTCGAGTCTCGATCTTTATCTCAAGAGCAGCGCCAAGGACACCGACCTCCAAGTCACGATCAGCGAAGTGCGCCCTGATGGCCAGGAGACGTACATCCAGAACGGTTGGCTGCGCGCATCGCATCGCAAGCTCGACGCCAAGCGTTCAACCGCGGTTGATCCCTTCCCGACGCACCTGAAGCAGGACGCCGCGTGGCTTCCGAGCGGTGCGTTTTCGCTCGTGCGCGTGCCGATCTTCCCTGTCGCGCACGCCTTCCGTGCTGGCTCGAAGATCCGCGTGACCGTTCAGGCTGTCGGCGGCGACCGGCCGATCTGGAAGTTCGCGACGGTTGACGCCGGCGCGACGCTGAACACGATCTCGCTCGGTGGCGCTCAGGCTTCGAAGTTGGTGCTCTCTGCCGTTGCCGGTTCGACCGCCAAGGGAACGCCGCTGCCAGGGCCGACCGCGCTGCGTGGCGAGCCGACGCGCAATTAC
>JBAXGJ010000283.1:0-2221 GCA_037139475.1 Actinomycetes bacterium | reverse complement strand
CATGATCAAATATGACGCACTCTCAGCTGACTTTTACGACGACCGCGCTTCAATCTTCGCTCAGCTGCGCGATCAGGAGCCAGTCAGTTTGGACGACGAGACAGGCATCTTCACGCTCTCTCGTTACGAAGACGTCGCGGCCGCGGCATTGGACTGGGAGACGTATTCGTGCGTTGGTCCGTGGACCAGCGAGGACCCGCCGATGCCAGGTAAATTTGATCCGCCGGAACATACAGCGTTGCGCAACAAGCTCACGAAGGCTCTCAGTGCTGAACGCATGCTCGCGATGGAGGATGACCTTCGCGCCGACGCGCGAGCGACGCTTGAAGTCCTCGTAGCGCAGGGCGAGTGCGATCTCAAAAGCGACTACATCGTTCCGTGCCTCGGACGAGTCGAAGGGCGCCTCCTCGACCTGACTGATGATCAAGTTGGCGAAAGCATCGCCTGCGCGGACCTTCTGATTCGAGCGATCCCCGGGGAACCTGAGCAAGCGCCGACAGTGCAGGAGCGTCTGCCGGCCCTTTTCTTCCCACTGATCGGCGCGCGCAAGGCGGCACCTGGGGATGACCTCATCAGCGCGCTCGTAACCGAAGGAGCCGACGGGGGGGACGGACTCACGGATCCAGAAATCTTTGGCTTCCTGGTCAACCTCTTCTTCCCTCTCGTTGGCCTTACCCCGTGTGCAGTCGCAAACAGCGTCGCCTTAATTGGAGCGCACACCGAGCAGCGCGCCGAACTGGTCGCCGATCCATCGCTGATTCCGCAGGCGTTCGAGGAGGCGATGCGACTAGACGCGCCGCAATTTGTTGCCAATCAAGTCCGCGTGCTTACGCGCGACGTCACGCTTCACGGAGTCACTTTGTCAACCGGCGCGAAGGTTCACCTGTTGTGGGGAGCAGCAAACCTTGATGAGCGGGTACTCGAGAACCCCGACCAGTTTGATCTGCACCGTGATGGATTCGAGCAGCTCAGTTTCGGGCACGGCGTACATGAATGCCTCGGTCGCATGCTCGCGGGGCTCGAAGCACGTGTGCTCCTTGAAGAGCTGCTATCCGCCGCTCCCGATTACTCGGTTACCGAGTCGGGGCCGCGAATCAGATCCAACTGGATTTTGGGGCAAGAGTCGCTCAACGTTTCGTTCGCCTGAGCAAACCGCGACGACTGAGGCCCGATGGCGGCGTAGTTTGCCGCCCCAAGTAAGAGGCGACGACCAGAATCGAACTGGTGTACGCGGCTTTGCAGGCCGCTGCGTAGCCACTCCGCCACGTCGCCAATCGGTTCGAAGCCTAGCGCCCGCGCTCGTCGGCGCGGAATGTCCCTGCCCGCGCCGCGCTGATACTCTTTCGCTTCTTCCCAGGGCGATTAGCTCAGCTGGGAGAGCGCCGCCTCGACAAGGCGGAGGTCACTGGTTCGAGCCCAGTATCGCCCATCAGCTTCGCGCGTAAATAGCTCTCGAGCTAGGCGGCTAGCGCGGCGCGGAGCACGCCAGCCATCTCGCAGACAGCGTCATGGGAGGTGCGATTTACGACCGAGAAGTTGAGGAAGCCGTGGATCAGCGAAGGGTGGCGTCGGAGCGTCACCTCAACGCCGTCGGCCTTCAGCTTCGCGGCGTACGCCTCGCCCTCGTCGCGGAGCGGGTCGAACCCAGCAGTGATGATGTGCGCAGGCGCTAGGCCCCCGAGCGGCCCGGCCTTCAGCGGCGAAGCCTTCGGATCGTTTAGATCGTCTTCGGAGCTGAGGTAGTGCTGCCCGAACCAATCCATCTGAGCCTCGGTGAGGAAGAAGCCGTCACTGAAGAGGTGGTAGGAGGGGTACTTCTCGGCGAAGTCGCAGACCGGGTAGATCAGGAGCTGAAAAGCTGGAGCGGGCCCACCGTCGGCGAGCGCCTGCTGGGCAGTCACCGCGGCTAGCTGGCCGCCTGCGCTATCGCCGCCGACCGCAATCCGCTCAGGGTCGGCGCCAAACTCGTCAGCCCGCGCCACTACGTCGCGGAACGCTGCGAGCGCGTCATCGGCCGCGGCCGGGTACTTGTGCTCTGGGGCTAGGCGGTAATCAACGGAGAGCACGCGGCACCCGGAGTGCTGCGCGATCAGCCGGCAGGGCGCGTCATGCGTTTCGAGATCACAGATCACGAAGCCGCCCCCGTGGTAAAAAACGAGCAGCGGACTGATGCTGTCCTTGCACTCCTCTGGCACATAGAGGCGCGCCGGCAGCGGGCCTT
>JBAXGJ010000282.1:0-2230 GCA_037139475.1 Actinomycetes bacterium | reverse complement strand
AGCCTCGTCGCCGAGGAACGAACGCTGAAAGGCTCCTACCTCGGCTCGGCCAACCCCAGTGAGATGCTGCCGCAGCTCTTCGACTACTGGCGCGCAGGAAAACTGCCGGTCGAGAAGCTGATCAGCGGCCGCTTGAAGCTCGACCAGATCAACGAAGGTTTCGACCGCCTCGCCTCAGGTGAAGCGGTCCGTCAGATCATCGTGCTTTAGCTCTGCCGTCGCGCGCGGCGGAGCGGTTCTCGAACCCCTGACCGCAGTACAAACTTTTCTGCCCCTGGAGTGACCTCAGCGTAGCTCCACCAGCCTTTGACGTACTTTGCGAGGATCGAATAACGCAAGCGGCGCGTATCGTAATGGCGCAGCAGCCCGAGGTATGAGTTCATGCTCGCTAAGAACGCTTGCTGCTCCGCTCTGCTGGGTACGCGGCCAACGGCGGCTGCGTTGTGGGTGATGATTGAGTTGTGGAAGTTGCCTTTTGTTCGCTTGCCGACGTACACACGCCCCGGCTTAATTACCGCTCCGAGGAATCTCACCCCCTTGCTGTAATGCTGCAGCTCAGTTTTCCGCGGATGCAGTTGCAAGCCAAGCTC
The DNA here is from genome assembly GCA_037139475.1 of Actinomycetes bacterium. Classification (GTDB taxonomy): domain Bacteria; phylum Actinomycetota; class Thermoleophilia; order Solirubrobacterales; family Solirubrobacteraceae; genus F1-60-MAGs163. The sequence goes on along the minus strand of JBAXGJ010000282.1, from coordinate 1,640 downwards.
GGCTCGCAGGTAGCTCGTAAGTACTGGAATCAGGGCCGCTAGGCGGCTGCGGTCACGATCAACGAGCACTAAATCGTCCACGTAGCGGCCGTAGTAGCGAACGCCGAGCTGATGCTTTATGAAGCGGTCGAGCTCGTTGAGGTAGAAGTTCGCGAACACTTGGCTTGTTAGGTTGCCGATCGGCAGGCCGCAGCCCGCTGGCGTGCCAAACAGCGACTTCGCTGCTGGCAGGCCGTCCCAATCGCTGCGATCGCCTTTGATCGCGGCGCATTTAGTCACATCGTTGAGCACCACCACTCGGCACAGATCAATGAGCAGATCGCGATCTGGTTCGTGGTACTTCGCCTCGATGAAGCTCTTGAGCTTCGTGAATAGGATTTCAACGTTGATGTTCATGAAGAACGCCGAAATGTCGAGACGCAGAACATACGCATCGCAGCTGTAATTTGACGAGCAAGCACGAATGAAGCGCTGCAGCCGTCGAACCCCGAACAGCGTCCCGCGACCCGGCCGCGAGGCGTAGCTGTCGTGGATGAATTCAGCCTCGAAGGAGGGCGTCAGCTTATTGATGATCAAATGATGGACGACGCGGTCACGAAAGTCGGCTGCGAAGATCTCTCGCTTAACCGGCTTATCAATCACAAATGCGACGCTTCGCCCGGGGCTGTAGCTGCGCGTATTTAGTTCGTGCCATAGCTGCACCAGGTTCGTTTCAAGGTCGACCTCGAACGCTATTGCGTTGAGCGTGTTGCGCTTCTTGGCGCGGCATCTGTAGTAGGCCTCAAAGAGCTCCGCCAGATCGAATGACGCACCACACGCAGTGTCGCCGTCAAAGAGCGACATCTGCACTAGGCCTTCGCCGCTTTCCTGGCCGACGGATGAGGACGGGCCGAGCACTCTTCGTACCCGCTCAACCCGCCCCACGCCGTAGATCAAGTGACCGATTGAAAACCCCGGACCGCCCTCACATGGTTGGTGTTGTTCTTGTTGTCGTTGTTCTGCCAGTTGTTCCCGCCGCCGTTCCCGACGTTCTGGTTCCAGGCGTTGTTCGCATTGTTCTGCGACGACGACCAGTAGTTGTCATTGGGAGTCAACCCACCAACAGAGCCGATATAGGAGAGTTTTAGCTTCACGAAGGCTCCTCCGTGAAGCTCAATTCAACTGCGCCTGAACTCGCGTACCACTCAACCACGCAGTCCCCCTATCGCTTTTCAACGCGATCATGGCTCTCTCACGTCAGCCGTGGCCGACGCGACTCTGGCTTTCAGACTGGCGTTACGCCAGCCCGTGATCTGCTTGCCAACCGTATCGCAGAGCTCGGCCAGCTCAGCCTGTCGCTTCAGCGAGAGAACCTTCAGGTCGGCGGCCAAACGAATTTCGAGTTTCAAGAGCTCGAAGTCGTCAAGGAAATTGTCTAAATGGGCAGCCTTGTCGGGCGACTTGTTGATGCGGTAGATACTCCGCAGCAGCACCAAGGCGTCGCGCTTCATGTCAACGCCCAAACTAAACTTGTACTCGCGCGGGAAATCTTGCGTCAGAGCGAAAATTCGCAGTGTCAACCTATAGACGTCCGCGAAAACCGGGAGCTGCTGGTAAAGCGCCACAACAACCACTCTCCAAGCTGAAAAGCTTCGCGCCCT
>JBAXGJ010000281.1:0-2231 GCA_037139475.1 Actinomycetes bacterium | reverse complement strand
TGGGGCTTCTACGGCGGCGGCTGGCGAACGGCGCAGAAGGTCGTTCAGGTAGCGACCGTCCTGCTTGCGCTTGGCGCCTTCTTCATTCCAAGGCGCCGCAGCATCATCACGCTGGCGGCAATGGCCGGCGCGATTATGGCCGCAGTCCAGCTCTCCGCGACCTACTGGTTCTATCTCTACCTCGCCTGGGTAATCCCGCTGGCGCTGATCGCTTTCCTCGGCCGCCCTGCTCTTACGGGGCTGCGCGAGGGCTGGCCGGAGCGGCCAGTAGGAGTTGCTCGATCGACTCCGCCCGCCGCGGGCCCTGGCAGCGGATGATCACTCCATTGAGCCACGGGTCGTCCTCCGACGGCTCGAACTGAACGCGCATTCCAGAGACCAGCGAGCCAACAGCCTGCTCGCGCTTGACGCCGATCACGCCACCGCGCGCGCCGGTCATTCCGACGTCGGTGATGAACGCCGTGCCACCTGGAAGCACGCGCGCATCGGCGGTTGGGATGTGGGTGTGCGTGCCGACGACGGCGCTGACCTGCCCGTCGAGATACCAGCCAAGCGCAACCTTCTCGCTTGTCGCTTCGGCGTGCATGTCTACGAGGATCTGGTCGGCGCCGCCTTTGATTAGCTCTTCGACGGCGCTGTCGGCGGCTTGGAAAGCAGGGTGGGCGGGGTCGAGGAAGAGGTTGCCGGAAAGATTGACGACGCCGAGCTTGACGCCTTCCTTCTCGACGATGCAGTGGCCGTGGCCGGGCTGCGAGCGAAGATAGTTGGCCGGGCGCAGAATCGGCTCGTGCTGATCGAGGTAGGGGAGAATCTCGGAGCGGCGGTAGGAGTGGTTGCCGAGCGTGATCACGTCGACGCCGGCCTCGAACAGCTCATCGGCGATCTTCGGCGTGATTCCCAGCCCGCCAGCAACGTTCTCACCGTTGACGACGAGGAATGTCGGCTCGTAGCGTTCGCGGATTGAGGGCAGCAGCGCCAGCAGCGTGCGCCGTCCGCAGCTGCCGACTAGGTCTCCAACGAAGCAGATTGTTGCTTGATCTGGCGCCATCAGGCGAGACTTTCGCAGCTTCGCTCCCGCCCCGTGAGAGCGCCGTCCCTACCATTGGCAGCGATGGCCTTTCCGCTTACCCGAATGCGCCGCCTGCGTCGAACCCCGGCGCTGCGCGAGCTGGTGCGTGAAACACGTCTCGACGCCGGCGATCTGGTGCTGCCGATCTTCGTTGAAGCTGCGCTTGCGGCGCCGCAGCCGATCGACGCAATGCCTGGCGTTAGCCGCCAGCCGGTCAGTGGCGCTCTCTCCGAAGCTGCTGAGTGCTTGGCGCTTGGAATTCCCGCGATCCTCTTCTTTGGCATTCCGGCTGAAAAGGACGCCGAAGGCTCCGGTGCTTGGGACCCCGAAGGCGGAGTGCAGCAGGCAATCAGCGCGATTAAGGCCGCTCACCCCGATCTAGTCCTGATCGCCGACTGCTGCCTCTGCGAGTACACCGACCACGGCCATTGCGGCCCGCTGAACGGTTCGCGCGAGGTCGACAACGACGCTGCGCTGGAGCTGCTTGCGCGGACGGCCGTCAGCCAAGCAGCCGCAGGCGCCGACGTGATCGCGCCGAGCGACATGATGGATGGCCGCGTCGGTTTCATCCGAGCCGCACTTGACGAGGCCGGTTATGAAGAGGTCGCGATCCTCGCCTACAGCGCCAAGTTCGCCTCCGCCTTCTATGGGCCATTCCGCGAGGCGGCCGATGGTGCCCCGGCTTTTGGTGACCGTCGTGGCTATCAGATGGACCCGGCCAATCTGCGCGAGGCCGTCCGCGAAGCACAGCTCGACCTTGAAGAGGGCGCAGACGCGCTGATGGTCAAGCCCGCAATTCCTTACCTCGACGTGATTCGGCGCGTTGCCGATGAAACAGGAGCGCCGGTAGCTGCGTACAACGTAAGCGGCGAGTATGCGATGGTAAAAGCGGCGGCCGCAGTTGGCGCGCTCGATGAGCAGACTGCTGTTCTTGAGCTCCTAACTTCGATCCGCCGCGCCGGAGCAGATTTCGTCATCACCTACCACGCGAAGGACGCAGCCCGATGGCTTCAAAAGAGGTAACAGCAACGCCAAAGATCCGCAGCCGCAAGGACGGTGCTGCCGTCAAGCTGAGCGAGCTTGATCGCAAGCTGCTTGACCTGATGCAGGGCTCATTCCCGATCGCGGCTCGCCCCTACGAGGCCGTCGCGCTTGAGGCAGG
>JBAXGJ010000280.1:0-2247 GCA_037139475.1 Actinomycetes bacterium | reverse complement strand
CGCTTGAAGCCTTCGCCCGCAACACGGTCGAGCACATGGTCGAGGAGCAGGATCTGCTCTCGGGCAAGATCGACCTGCCGCGCTTTGACACCGATTTTCGTGATCGGCCCGCCTTGATCGTCGTCCGTGGCGTAGACCATCAGGCCGACCTGCAGGCGCTGCGTCCTTACATCCGCGACACGCGGCCGGTGCTGGTCGGCGTCGATGGCGGCGCCAACGCAATCATCGAAGAAGGCTTTAAGCCGGACATGATCGTCGGCGACATGGATTCCGCTTCCGATGCCACGCTTCGCAGCGGCGCTGAGCTCGTCGTTCATGCTTATCCGGACGGTCGCGCGCCTGGCCGCGAGCTGCTCGACAGTCTCTCGCTCGAGCATAAGGTCGTCCCAGCGCCGGGAACGAGCCAAGACGTGGCGATGCTGATTGCTGGCGAGAAGGGCGCTTCGCTAATCATCTCGGTCGGCTCGCAGTTCAACCTCGTCGAGTTCCTCGACAAGAACCGCCGTGGAATGTCGTCAACCTTCCTCACTCGCCTACGGCTCGGCGAAAAGATCGTCGACGCGAAGGGCGTGAGCCGTCTCTACCGTCCATCGCCGGGCCTCTCTCCCGCGGTGATCGTGCTCGCTGCTGGGCTGGTGGCATTTGTGATTGTTGTCCTCGTCACTCCAGCACTGCGCGAGGTCGCCGACCTGCTCTGGCTGAAGCTGCGCGTTCTGCTCGGCGGGAACGTTTAGGGTCTCGCAGTGTTCGACTTTCGCTACCACGCGGTCTCTCTTGCCGCCGTATTAGTCGCATTAGCGGTCGGCGTTTTGCTCGGCGTCGCGATCGGCGATGCGGGGCTCGTTTCGTCGGCAGAGAAGCAAGTGCGCTCAAGTCTTCGAGACGACGTCCGCAGCGCGCAGGGGAAGGAGAAGGAGACGGCGCTAGCGCTCAGCCAGGAGCAGCGCTACTCAGCCGCCTCCTATCCGTTCGTAGTCGCGGGACGGCTTCAGGGCGTCCGCGTGGGGCTGCTCTTTTTAGGCGAGCCCGACGAAGCGATCGCGGCTGACGTGAGGAATGCACTCGAAGGCAGCGGCGCAAAGCTGGCCGGCACGCTTTCGCTGCGCGAGCCGCCCAATACCGAAGCGCTAGCCGCCAACTCAGGCGGGGGTCGCTTTGCTGCGCTAGGCACGACACCGGCGTTGCTGGCGCCGTTCGCCAGAACGATTGGCGCGCAGCTGATTCTCGGAGGCGCGCTGCTGGCGAGCGAAGCCAACGCTCTCTTCACGACGCGCGCTGGAGGCCTCGGCCCGTTTGACGTGGTCGTCGTGGCGCGCGTGCCGCGCGTTCTCAAAGAAGCCGCAGCAGTGAACACGAACCTGCTTGAGAATGGCTTGATGGCCGGCATGGTCAAGACCCGCAGCTCGATCGTCGGGGTTCAGTCCAGCGACACGGTCCCTACGCAGGTCGTTTGGTATCGCGCAAGAGATCTATCGAGCGTCGACAACATCGAACAGACCGCCGGTCAGGCGGCGTTGGTGCTCGCGCTAGCCGGCGCTCAAGGCAGCTTTGGGGGGGGACCCGATGTAGGGGCGCGCGTGCCCGGCCCCGAACTAGCCGCCGGCTAGGACTCAGTCGCGCTGCTCAAAGTCAAGCGCAGCAGAGTTGATGCACCAGCGCTGGCCGCTGGCGCCCGGTCCGTCATCGAAGACGTGGCCGAGGTGGCCGCCGCAGTTGGCGCAGATCGCTTCGGTGCGGCGCATTCCGTGAGAGTTGTCGTCGATCAATGTCACTGCGCTGGAGACGACGGGGTCGGTGAAGCTCGGCCAGCCGGAGCCGGAGTCGAACTTTGTATCGGAGGCGAATAGTTCTGCATCGCAGCCCTTGCAACGGAACATCCCAGCGCCCTTCTCGTCGTTGTAGGCGCCGGTGAAAGCGGGTTCGGTCGCCGCTTCGCGCAGCACTGCGAAAGATTCCGGGTCGAGCTTCTGGCGCCACTGCTCGTCGGTCATCTCGGCGGGTTGGGTGGGCTCTTCGCTGGTCATCGTGGTCTCCTTGTTCGGGCTTGCCCCAAAGGTAGCGAAGCGGACCGGCCGAGGGCCAAAGATCGTCCGCGACGCTATGTAGGTTGCTCAGGTGCCAGCGCTGCCACTGATCCTTTCTTTTCTGTTTGCTCTCGCGCTCTGTCGGCCACTGATCAGCTTCCTCGCCGAAGGCGGGCACATCCGCTCTAACTACCGCGACGTCATGCTCCCGTGCCCGTTAGGC
>JBAXGJ010000279.1:0-2247 GCA_037139475.1 Actinomycetes bacterium | reverse complement strand
AGCTCATCGGCGTGCGCGGGCCCGCCGATTACGGCTACGCGCTCGGCGCCGTAGAGCGCGCTGCTGATTGATGTTGTGACCGCCCCGGTCGGCGCGACGAGCCCTTTTGCCAGCGAGACGATCGGCGTCCGTGGGCCAAGCCCACGTTGCCCCAGCTCGGCGATCACAGATGCGATCGCGCTCGAGGGAACTGCGAGCAAGACAAGTTCGGCCCGCTCCAGCGAATCAGCGGCGGTTTCGATCCTCAGCTCGCGCGCCAGCGGCACGCCCGGCAGGTAAGCGCGGTTCTCGCCGTCACGGCCCAGCTCAGCGGCCTGCGCTGCGGTGCGCGCCTGCAGCGTGGTGCGCACACCGGCGCGGACCAGCAGCAGCGCGACTGCGGTGCCGAACGAACCGGCGCCGACGACGGTCGCGCGGCGCGGCGTGTTGCCCCTGAAAGTTGATCGTGAAGCGCTGGCCATCGTCGTCATCTACCCCAGAAGGGCGCTAGAGGTACGCGCCAATTTGGCCGCCAGCCTGTTCTATTTGATCGAGCGTTGTGGCTTCGATGATCGCCTGAATGTCGAGGATCCGCTGGTCGATCGGTTCAAGCCCGTTGTTGCCGACGACGGCGTAACAGGGGACGCCCAGCTGCCGCGCGCGAACAGAGATCTCGGCCGCGATCTTGCCTTCCAGCGTTGTGTGGTCGATCCGCCCCTCGCCGACGATCACGGCGCGCGCAGCTTGAATCCGTTCGTCGGCGCTCAAGGCGCTGAGTACGAAGCCTGCGCCAGGTTCAAGCGCCGCCCCGTACTGAGCCCAGAGCGCGCCGGAGAGGCCGCCGGCGCCGCCGCTCATCTCGACGCCGCGGGGATCGCGCGGGAGCGTGGCGGCAAACTCGTTCAGGCGCGCCGTTAGCCTTTCGACGGCCGCCGGATCGGCGCCCTTCTGCGGGCCAAAGACTTCCGCCGCCTTCTCAAACGGCGTGTTGACGTCGCAGCAGATAATTAGTTCAGCTTCGCCGATCCCACCTACCTCTTCAATCGCCTCCAATGCGCCGGCGCCGCCATCGCTACTGGCGCTGCCGCCGACGGCAACAATGATTCGGCTGGCACCGCTCTGCGCGGCTGCCGCGATCAGCTGGCCGGCGCCATAGGAGCTGGCGGCTTCAGCGTCGCGCTCGCTCGCTGCGATCTGTGGCAGGCCGATCGCCTGGGCAGTTTCAACGATTGCCGTCGAGCCGTCCTCAACGAGGCCGTAGCCAGCTTTGATCGGCCGCCGCAGCGCGTCGCTTGCCTCAGCGCCAGCGGTTTCGCCGCCGAGCGCTAGCAGCAGCACTTCGAGCGTCCCTTCACCGCCGTCGGCGACCGGCATCAGGTCGGGCGCGGCGGCGACAACAGATTCGAGGCCGCGGCCGATCGCTGCAGCTACCTCGCTGGCGCGGAAGGTTCCCTTGAATGAGTCTGGAGCCACGAGCACCGCTCGCGCGTCGTTTGGCATCGCTGAAGCCTACCGGCAGGCTGCGCTGCCACTATCGGCAATTTTGCCGTCCGTCTGGATGAACTTCCAGCTGTAGCCGCGCGCGTAAAGATCGAGCTGGAGCACGCCAAAGTTGAGTGAGTGAGCGGCGCTCGCCGGTTGCTGCTGGAAGTCGAGGTAGCGCTTCACGCCACCGGTGCCAACGACGAAGCTCGGCATTCCGCTGCTCGACTCCTTGCCATCGCTAATCATCGCCCTGAAGCGCTCGTAATCATGGTCATGGCCGGAGAACACGACCTCTGCCGAGGCTGCGTTCAGCTGCGACCAGAGGTGAGCAAGATTGGGGTGGTTGCCGTGTGGCCCGGAGCTAAAGCGCGGGTAGTGCCAGATCGCCAGTGTGCAGAGTTTGGCGTTCTGCTTCAGGTCGTTAGCGAGCCAGTTCGACTGCGGCGATCCTGCCTCGCAGCCGCCGACCTGGTCGCAGATTGAGTTCAAGCCGATCACGCGCCAGCCGCCGATCGTAGAAGCGTGCCAGCCTTGTTCGCGATTGGCGGCGGCGGCGCCGAAATAGTCGAAGTAGCCTGCTGCGCCGGGCGTCTCGTACTCATGGTTGCCGGGAACTGGGAAGGTGATCGACTTCAGCTTGCCCCACGATTTGGCGTACGACTTCTTGTAAAGCCGCAAGGCGCCGTCGGGGTATTGCGTGTCGCCGATCACAAGCACGCGGTCGGGGTTCATCTGCGCTGCGATTGCGTAGGTTGCGGCCTGGTGGCAGCGATCGCCGATCGG
>JBAXGJ010000278.1:0-2252 GCA_037139475.1 Actinomycetes bacterium | reverse complement strand
GGCCACGAGCACCACATCGCGGCGACCAACATTCCGCTGCGCGAGAAGCTGACCGACTCGCAGTCATGGTCCGACGTGGCTCACAACTTCCGCGGCGACTGGCAGATGCTTTGGAAGGAGATCGTGATCGGCCTGCTGCTAGCCGGCTACATCGCGCTGCTTGGCGACGACTTCTTCAACGGACTCTTCCTTACCGGTGCGCCGCCACTCGTTCAGACCGTTTGGGGAGCGGTGATCGGGCCCGTGATCGCGATGCTCTCATTCGTCTGTTCGGTCGGCAACATTCCGCTCGCCGCTGTGCTCTGGTCGGGTGGACTCAGCTTCGCCGGCGTGATCGCATTCATCTTCGCTGACCTGATCGTGTTGCCGATCATCGTGGCCTACCGCAAGTACTACGGCAACGCCTACGCGGCGCGGATCGTCGCGCTGATGTTCGTGACGATGGTGATCGCCGCACTGATCATTGATCTCGTTTTTGGCCTCGCAGGCTTGATCCCGAGCACGCGGCCTACTACCGACGACGTCTTCGGGACGATCAAGCTGGACTACAAAGCAGTCCTCAACGCGATCGCGCTGGTTGCCTTCATCGCCCTCTGGACCATCACCGCACGGCGCGGCGCGAAGGACCCCGTCTGCGGAATGAGCGTTGACAAGCGAGTCGCGCTGACGAGTGAGGTAGACGGCAAGACTTGGTACTTCTGCGGCCCGGGCTGCCAGGAGAAGTTTGCCAGCAGCAGCGGTGAGCCGCTGGCTGACAAGTCGCCGGACTGAAGCGAGCAGAGGCGGGGCCGCGCGCCAATCTCTAATTCTTTCTGAGAACTTCGCAACTCCTCTTCGAAGGTCGTGTTTTGGGTCGGGTAAGCAGTTACCCCAATGGCTTCGCATGGCGAAGCAGAAGAGAGATTGGAATGGATTCCTTCCCAGTACGGTCCGCCGTTAGCGGCCACGCGGTTCCCAGTAGCTCGACAAAGAACCGCTCGCGCCGGATGCGCTTGATTCTCGTCGGTCTGATCACGGCGCTCGTCGCAGCCTTCGCTGCGCCAGCCCTCTCACAGGCCGCGCCTGTCACGCCGCTGAAAACTCAGGGCAACAAGATCGTCGACTCTGCCGGCAACCAAGTCGTGCTGCAGGGCGTCAACTGGTTTGGCTTTGAAACAGCCAACCACGCGCCCCACGGGCTCTGGACACGGGACTACAAGGAGATGCTGGCGCAGATCAAGGCCCAGGGTTTCAACACGATTCGCATGCCGTTCTCGATTCAGGCGATGCGCTCGACAACCACCAGCGGCATCGACTACGGAAACGGCCACAACGCCGCGCTCGCTGGCAAGACGCCGCAGCAGGTAATGGACATCATCATCGACGAAGCCGCCCGCGACGGCTTGATGATCATCCTCGACAACCACTCTTCAAGCGACGACTCGTACATGAGCCCTCTCTGGTACGGAGTTGGCGGGTACACCGAGACCGACTGGGTTGACACCTGGAAGTCGCTCGCCACCCGCTACGCAAGCAAGACCAACGTGATCGGCGCTGACCTCAAGAACGAGCCTCACGGTGAGGCAACTTGGGGTACCGGAGCCGCCAACGACTGGCGCCGCGCAGCGGAGCTGGCCGGAAACGCCGTTCTCGCCAACGCGCCGAACTGGCTCGTCCTGGTTGAGGGCATCGAAGGCCCGGTCGCCGGTGGTCAGCAGCTCGACCGCCACTGGTGGGGAGGCAACCTTGAAGGCGTCCGCAACAACCCGGTCCGCCTGAGCGTCGCCAACCGCGTCGTCTACTCGCCACATGAGTACGGCCCAGGCGTCTTCGCTCAGCCTTGGTTCTCGGACGCGAACATGGTTTCGATCCTCGCCGATCGCTGGCAGAAGGGCTTCGGTTACATCCACGACGCCGGCACTGCCCCGATTCTGATCGGTGAGTTCGGAGCTAAGAACGTTGGCACCGACACCGTCGAAGGCCGCTGGATCCGTCAGTTCGCTGACTACCTCGGCAGCAAGGGAATGAACTGGACCTTCTGGGCCTGGAACCCGAACTCCGGCGACACCGGTGGCGTGCTTCAGGACGACTGGAACACAGTCAACCCGGCGAAGATGGCGCTGCTGACCGATCTGATTGGTCGCAAGACGATCGACTACGCGCCAGGCAGTGGCACAACGCCGACGCCTACGCCGACGCCTACGCCTACGCCGACGCCGACGCCGACGCCGACGCCTACGCCGACGCCGACGCCGACCCCGGTCCCGCCCCCC
>JBAXGJ010000277.1:0-2264 GCA_037139475.1 Actinomycetes bacterium | reverse complement strand
GGAGTCGGAAGTGGAACCTGCGAGATCATCAGCGCCGCTGAGGCACCGTTCATCGCGAGGATGTCGTACGGGTGAACCATGTCGACGCTCAGCGGCATTGCCACTAGCTGCGTCTCGTAGTGCCAGCCCTTCGGGAAGAGAGGGCGGATTGGACGGTCGATCATCCGTGCCGTCAGCGTGCCCTTCTCGCCAGAGCGGCCTTCACGCTTGAAGAACGAGCCGGGAATCTTGCCCGCGGCATACATCCGCTCTTCAACGTCAACGGTCAAAGGAAGGAAGTCGACGTCGCGCAGGTTGCCGACGGTCGCTGTGCAGAGAACCATCGTGTCGCCCTGGCGGATTACGACGGCGCCTCCGGCCTGCTTGGCCATCTTGCCGGTTTCCAGCGAGATTTCAGTGCCGCCGATCTCAGCCGAGACCGTGGTCACAGTGTTGGTAGTCATTTGGTGTTGTACTCCTCATCAAGGCCGCCTTCGGATCCTGCGGCCTGTTAGTTAAATTCTTTTCGATATCCGATTACGGCCATCCTAGCCGCCTCGCCGAATTCGCCGCAGGACGCCTGTCAGCCCTAGCTGGCAGGAAACTGGCTCTGAGCTGCGCCATCGACGATGAAGGTCGGCGCACCGGTCGCCCCCGCGCGCATCGCTGCGGTCGCGTCGGCGGCGACCCGCTCCGCCAATTGCGGGTCGCGCCTGTCGCTTTCAAAGCGGTCGACGTCGATCCCGAGCAGCTCACATCGCTGCCAGAGGTGTGGATCATCGAGTCGGCCTTGGTCGGCAAAAAGTGAGTCGTGAAACTCCCAAAAGAGTCCCTGCCGCGCTGCTGCTTCCGAGGCGATCGCCAGCTTGACCGCGCGCGGGCTGCGGGCAGCAAGCGCAAAGTGACGGAAACAGACGGACGCGCCGCTCTCTCTTAGCCGCTCGGCCGCGATCGCGCATTCGGGGCAGCTGAACTCGGCGTAGATGATCAGCGGCTCGCCGTCTCCATTGCGCAGATGGTCGTCAGGTCCGACTGGCTCGACCGGCAGGCTGGATAAATCGCGCATCGCTGCTCAAACAGTAGATCCCGTAGCTGCTCGGCGTCGTACCCCAACCGATGACCGTCCACACGCTCAGTCGCCAGCAAGAACTCGAAGGCAGCCCGGAGGAGGTATTCCCCTTCTTCGGCGACGCGACAAACCTCGAAGCGATCACGCCACCGTTGCTGGCTTTCCAAGTGACGACGCCGCGCCCGATCGCGATGCAAGCCGGCACGCTGATCGAATACCGCCTGAAGATCCACCGCATCCCGATCCGCTGGCGCACGCTGATCGAGCAGTGGCAGCCAAGCGAATCGTTTGTCGACACGCAGATCAAAGGTCCATACAAGCTCTGGCACCACACACACAGCTTTGAACCCTTGCCAGGCGGGCGCACGCTAATGACCGATGTGGTGCGCTACTCAATCGGTTATAGCTTCGTCGGCGACCTTGCCCACAGCCTCTTCGTCGGACGTGACGTGGCTTCAATCTTTGATTACCGCGCCGAGGTAATCGCGCCGCTACTGGCGGCCGACATTGAGCGGCGCGCTGCTAGCGGCGACGCCTAACGCTTAGCTTGCGGCGAGGCCGTCGATGATCAAGTTGACGCCCGGCATGTCGCCAGGACTGTCGGCCAAGTAGCTCCAAGTGACGCAGCCGTCGGGGCCTACGATCACGAGGGCGCGATTCGTCATTCCTGCGGGGTCGAAGTAAGCGCCGAAGAGCTTCGCGGTCGCGCCCTTCGGTTCGAAGTCGGAGAGCTGCTCTATCGGCACGCCGAGCTGCTCACGGAAAGCTTCCTGTGAAACGCTCGAATCGGTCGAAACCGCGTAGATGACGGCACCATCGGCTGTGATCTCAGGCAGCGCCTCGGTGTAGACCTGAAGCTGGCTGGTGCAAACGGAGCTGAATGCAAACGGGTAGAAGACGAGCACCGTCGTCTGGCCGACGAGGTCGGCCTCAGTGAACGTGGAACCGTCCTCGCGGGCCAAACTGAACGAGGGCACCTTCGTGCCTGGCGCGATGATGCTCACTTGCGCAGGCCGAGTGCAGTTACTAGCTCGCGATAAGCCTCGAGATTGCTGCTCTGCAGGTAGTTCAGCAGGCGGCGCCTGCGACCGACCAGCATCAGCAGGCCACGGCGCGAGGCGTGATCCTTCTTCGCTCCGCGCAGGTGCTCGGTCAAATCTTCGATCCGCTGACTCAGCAGCGCAATCTGTACGCGCGTGTCACCAGTGTTCGCTTC
>JBAXGJ010000276.1:0-2273 GCA_037139475.1 Actinomycetes bacterium | reverse complement strand
AGCTGGCGCGCATTGGCTATGCGAGCGGCAATCACCGATTGCTCACGGTGAGCAGCGATCACGAGCGTGACGAAAGGCTCTTCTCCAGAGGCGATCAGCTGTGGCGGCTCAGCGCGGCGACGGCTTAGCTTGGCCCAGATGCCGAGCAGCAGCGGATAGCCGAGCTGCGCGAAGACGAGCAGCGCGAGAGAAAGCCAGAAGATGACTTGGGCGACGATCACCGCGCGCCACCACCGATCAACTTCGCGTAGAGCTCAAGGTGGAGCGCGGCAATCCGATCCCAGTCGTAGAGATCGCGCGTGGCCGCGGCGGCTCCATCTGCCAGCCGCTCGCGCGCGGGCGCGTCGGCGAGCAGCCGCTGAAGCGCGGCGCGCAGTGCCACCGCGTCGCCAGAAGGAAAAAGCTCGGCCGCGCCGGCAGCGGCGATCTCCGGAAAGCCACCAACGTCGCTAAGCAACATCGGCGTTCCGAAGGCAAGCGCAGTGAAGCAGACGCCAGAGTGATCGATCTCGCGGTACGGCAACAAAGCGAGATCGGCGCGCTCGAAGAAGGCCGGGATCTCGCGGTCCTCGATGAACCGTTCAACAAAGCGGACGTTCGCAGGCGCCGATGCTTTCAGCGCCGCCGTGTCCATCCTTGGCATCCCAACAATCCAAAGTTCAGCGTTGTCAATTCCCCGCCACGCCTCGATTGCTAGGTCGAGACCCTTATAAGGACGGATCAGACCGAAGCAGAGGACGACCGGCGCTTCGACCGCTGCCAGCTGCGGTGGCAGCGGCGCACGGTTCTGAATCTCGGCAAGGTGAGTGAAGGCGCCGTGCGGGATTACGTGGCAGCGATCGGCTGGCACGCCGAGCTCGCGCTGAAGCCGCTCACTGCCGTCCTCGCTGTGGACGACGACCGCGTCGGCGCGCGCATAGGCGCGGCGCAGGCCAGCAATCTGCCCGGCGCGTGGCTCGCGCGGAACAACATCGTGGGCAGTGATCACGAGCGGGCGGTCGGTCGGCAGCAGCGAGGCTCCGATCTGTGGCAGCGGCAGCCACTGGAAGTGGACGATGTCAGCCTGCCGCGCGGTGCGGCGGTAGCGCAGCATCTCGGGAAGCTCGGCTGCGAGCCGCGAAGCGGAGCGCAACTTTGAACCCGGCTCGCCGCGGAGCATGCCGCCGAAGCACTGATCGACTCGATAACCGTCTGCAGCTGCAACGTCGCCGTAGCTGAACGGGCCGCTACAGAGCGTTACGTCAGCGCCCGCGCGTGCCAGCGCCGCGCTGAGCGCACGGTCGTACGGAGGCGTGTAGGCCGGCGGGTCGACGACATGAATACGCACTGGGGAGCACAATACGAGTTGTGGCCGAAGTCGATCTAAGTTATTGCGTCGTCAACACTCAGCAGCGGGAGCTGCTGCTGCGCGCGCTCGACGCGATCGGACGTGAGCAAGCGGCGCTGAAAATCACGACCGAAGTGCTAGTTCTCGACAACTCATCGACCGACGGCTCGGCCGGCGCGGCGCGCGACCATCCAGTAGTCGACGACCTCGTCGTGCTCGAACAGCGAGCCGGAAAGGCCGAAAACGATTCGATGTTGTTGGAGCGCGCTAGCGGCCGCTACGCGCTGCTCTGCAATGAGGACACTGAACTTCAGCCAGGAGCGACACAGGCGCTCTACACGGCGTTGGAAGAGAACCCGAAGGCCGCCGCCGCCGGCGCCAAGCTGCTCAACCCCGACGGTCACGCCCAGCCCAGCGCGTGGAGATTTCCAGGGCCGCTGACAGCTTTGGCCTCGGCGCTCTTCATCCACCACTGGACCACGGTCCAAAGCAACGGCGAGATAACGAAGTCGGTCGACTGGGCTCAGAGCGCGGCGCTGCTGGTGCGCCGCGAAGCTGGCAGCCAGATCGGCTGGCTCGACCCGCAGTTCTTCGTCTACTCCGACGAGGTCGACTTCTGCAAGCGGCTCTCCGACGAAGGCTGGGAGACGCTTTACGTGCCGGGTGCGCAGGCAATCCACCACGAGCAGCTCTCGACCGGCGCGCTGCCGGAGAAGCGGATCGTCGAGCTCTCACGCAACCGCGACCGCTACATGCGCAAGCACCACTCGCGGATCTCAGCGGCGCTGGTGCGCTGGCTGACGGCTTGGACGTATTCGCTTCGCGCGGTCGCAGCGACGGTCCTACCCGGCCACAACGCTGCCCGCTACCGCGCCCACGCGCGCGCATCTCTGCACCCCGATCAGGGCGAGGGGCTGCGCGAAGCAGCGCTCGATTACAACCGCGG
>JBAXGJ010000275.1:0-2279 GCA_037139475.1 Actinomycetes bacterium | reverse complement strand
TCGATCGCCGACGAGTTTGCGCAGCGGCTTGCTGAGCGGATGGGTTCGATGGTTGTCGCGCGCGGGACCGAGCCGGATGCGCAGGCTGGCCCGCTGATCGATGACGTCGCCGTCGCCTCAGTCAAGGAGCTAGTAGACGAAGCAGTTGCCGGCGGAGCCAAGGTGCTCTGCGGTGGCGCGCCGATCGACGGTGATGGGCACTTCTTCGAGCCGACGGTTCTGACCAACGTCGCCGGCGACGCGCGGATTCTGGGAGAGGAGATCTTCGGCCCGGTCGCTCCGATCCGCACCTTTGCCACCGAGGATGAGGCAATCGCCGCCGCCAACGCAACCGAGTACGGGCTCGTCGCCTATCTCTTCACGCGCGACATCGCGCGCGGGCTGCGCGTGATCGAGGGGCTCGAAACGGGAATGATCGGCCTCAACCAAGGGATGGTCAGCAATGCTGGCGCTCCGTTCGGTGGCGTCAAGCAGTCCGGCTACGGGCGCGAAGGCGGCCACGAGGGGCTCGACGAGTACCTCTCAACGAAGTACATCGCGATCAACGTCGCTGACTGAACTTCAGCGACCGACGCGAAGCGTGTACTCGGAGTTGAGCAGCTTTGCGTCCTTGTCGCTAATGACGACGTAGAAGCTCTTTGCCGAAGTTGAAGCATTCTTGACCGTGACCCGGTCTACCGAGCTGCCGCCCTTAGCCGAATAGGCGACGCGGTAGCGCGATCCTCTACCGCTCTTCGCCCCGGCCGAGTAGACGGCTAGGTCAGCGCCACCGAACTTCGGCGTCAGACTGATCTTGGTGGCGCTGCGGGCCGGGATCTGAATCCGGTAGATGTCGAGAGGGTCTTTCAGCTGATCGATCTTTGCGACCAGCGACACGGCTGCGCCACCGGACCAGCTCAGCGGTGCCTTCGCACCGAGCGCCGTTCCGTCGACAAGTGCGATCGAATCGTTTGGCTCTTGCGGATCGAGTGTTGGCGCCGGTAGTGCCAGCGAGGCCGGAATGTTGATCAGGCCAAAGCCGGTGTTGCGGTCGTAGCCCTTGGGTGCGATGTCTTTAGCGCCCTTCTTCAGCAGGTCGGCAATCTGCCCGACCTTCAGATCTAGCCGCGCGGCGGCGATCCAAGCTGCCGCGCCTGCCGTGATCGGCGACGAGAAGCTCGTGCCGCTGGCCGTTGTCACACCGTCGGTGGCGTCGTCTTCGGTGTCGAAGCGCAGCGGCACGTCAACCGGCACGTCAACGCCTGGGGCCGAAACGTCGACCGCTGCGTTGGCGTTGCTGAAATCACTCACCTGGCCGGCCGAGTCGGTCGCGGCGACGCTGACAACATGCGGGAAAGCGGCCGGGTACTCGGTTGGGTTTCCTTCGTCGAACTCATTGCCGGCTGCGGCGACTGAGAGCACGTCCTTGGCGTAGGCGCGCTGGATCGCTGCGTACATCGTGTAGCAGCCGCTCTCTGTGCCAATGCTCATGTTGATCACGCGCGCGCCGGCCGCGATCGCCTTGTCAATCCCTCTGGCGACGTCGGCGCAGCTGAAGCTGGTCAGCCCGTAGGAGAGGATCGGAGCGCCTGGGAAGACGCCGACGACCGGGCCGCGACCAACGACGGCGCTGATCGTTGACGCCACCATCGTGCCGTGCGAGTCGGCGACGCTGGTGCTGTTGAGCCAGCTGGTCTGCTGGCTGAGGTCGCTGACAGAGCTGTCAACGCGGTCGTCGAGCACGGCGACTACGGTGCCGCCTGGAGCCGGCCAGGAGAAGTCGGCGGGCACAATTGCGACCCGCGCCCAGCGGTTTAGCTCACCTTCGTAGGCGCTCTGGCGCTTGGCGCGAATGTCTGGCTCGGCCCAGCTCAGTAGCTGTTCGCGCCTGAGCGCCGCGGCCATCGCATTGGCCTGCGCGCGAGCGACGGTGAAAGCGGGGAGCCCGTCGATCGGCCGCGCGCCAAAGCGGGCAGCGATCGCGTCGCTGCCCGCACCGGCGCGTACGCCGATGATCCAATCGTTCGCCGCGGCAGCGCTAGCAGCGCTGCCCGGCAGGACCATCGGAGCCTCGCCGATCGCAGCGGCTGAGGCTGACCCAACCGAGGCCAGCGCTAGCAGCGAGCCAACTGCCAGCACAGAAAATGCGCGGCCAGCCGCGGAAAAACTCATCTCACCAAGGGTACGACAGCACCTGCGCCGACGCGCCGATGGCGCTAAACCTCTTCGTTGCCGGCGGCGATTACGCGCAGGTTGATCGTCTTGTCGTAGAGCTTGGCGTCAACGCCGTGCTCTAGCGC
>JBAXGJ010000274.1:0-2287 GCA_037139475.1 Actinomycetes bacterium | reverse complement strand
AGCGAAGACCGCGGCATGCGCGTGATCCACTACTCGTTCCCGTTCTTCATCCTCGTTTCCGCGGCGCTGCCGTTCGGCCTTGGCGTCGCGATCACCGGCACGATCTACGGCGGCCTAACTGGGCTGCTCTGGGGCGGCCTAATTCGCGTCCTGCTGCAAAGCCACGTCACATGGTCGGTCAACTCGGTCTGCCACTTCTTCGGCAACCGCCGCTTCGACGTCGAGGATCAATCGACCAACGTCTGGTGGCTCGCGATTCCATCTTTTGGCGAGTCATGGCACCACAATCACCACGCCTTCCCGCGCTCTGCCAAGCACGGCCTTCGCCGCTCCGAGATTGACACCTCGGGGATGCTCGTAAATCTGCTGAAGCGGCTCCATCTGGCCTGGAACGTTGTTGAGATCCCGGTCGAGCGCCAGAGCGCGAAGCTAGTCGAAACGCCCTAGTCGCGAGCTTTTAAGCGAGCGCAGCGGTGCCGTCGCCGGCGAACGTCATTGGCCGTCCGGTGATCGGTTCGTCCACGAGCTCGCCCAGCAGGCCGGCTTCAGTGCTCTGCGCCACGCCGCGTGAGCCATCCTCAAAAATCCCGGTCAGCGTTGCGACGGTGGGCTGACCTTCGCGGTCGTAGACGACGGTCGCCGCCTCGGCCGTGGCCGAGCCGCCGCGGCCTTCCGCCATCGGGCGCGAGGGCAACGCCCCGGCCTCGGCGCGAGCGTCAAGGCTCGCTAGCGGACGCTCCGGTTCGCCCGCAGCGAACACCGCTGCGGCGTGCTTCGTCATGTACCAGCCGACGGCCGTGCTCAGCCCGCTCGAGTCAGGATCCTCGCGGAGGCGCTCAACGAGCGAGCAGACGGCGTGCGTCGCGTAGTTGTTGCCCGGGCCACCGGCAAAGCTCAGCCCGCCAGTTACGGTCAGCGGCCGCGAGTCGTTCCAAGCGTCGATGCCCAGCTCGTGGCAGGCCATCTGAACGGCGCTTGGGAAGCAGGAGTAGATGTCGAGGTGGGTCGCATCGTCGGCATCGATTCCAGCCGCGCTGAGAGCCCCGCGCGCTGCCAGACCCATCGCCGGCGAGCGGTCAAGCCGCTCGCGCGAACTAACGAACCAGTGCTCCTCGGCGTGGCCGAAGGCGAGCGGGAAGACCCAGGAATCGCGAGCCACACCAAGCTCTAGCGCAACTTCCTGCGAGCAGAGAATCACTGCTGCCGCTTGGTCGGTCTGGATGTTGGAGTTGAGCAGTTTCGTGTAGGGCAGGGTGACGAGCCGGTTCTGCGGCGATGGCGTCGCGATCTCGCTTGCGCTCGGTGGCTTCGCAGTCCAGGCGTAGGGGTTCGATTCGGCGACGTTGGCGAATCGTTCCCAGAGCACTCCCAGCCGCGCGCGGTGCTGCTCGATCGTCCCGCCTTGGTCGGCCCAGAGCGCGTACTCGAAGAGGGGGTAGACGATGATCGGGGCGATCATGTTGGCAGCGTTCTCTGCATCTGTCGCCGGTGCTCTGTCGCTCCCAAGCAGGACGCTTGGGGTAGCGGAATCCTCTGCTGGCCAGTCAGGCTCGTTGCCGCTAGCCATAGCTTTAGCGAGCGTCGCCAATGCCTCCGCGCCGCAGACAATCGCGCAGTCCAGCTCGCCGCTGGCGATCCGCTCGCTTAGCTCGGCGATCAGCCTTAGCGGGCCGTCGCCGCCAAGCTCGGTCCGCAGCGTTAGTTTCGGTTCTATCCCAAGCTGCTTGGCGATCAGCGAGGCTGGGTCCTTCCAGCGGCGCGAGGCGATGTCAACGACGCCGAGCGCCGTGGCGCGGCCAAGCAAAGCGCCTCCCGCGCCCGAATCGAGGCTCGCGCTGTTGATCACCTCAGCGCACATCGTGATTGGGTCCGGCGCGTCACCTCCGCGCCAAGTCGCCTGTCCAACCCCTGCAATCAGGGGGCGCCGCGGGTCGCCGGCCACTGCTGAGTTAACTGCTGGAGGGCGCGCCGCCTGCGCCCAGGATCTTCGCCTTCTCGGCCGCGAACTCTTCGTCGCTCAGAGCGCCGCTGTCGCGGAGCGACACTAGGCGCTCAAGGTCAGCCATCCGCTGGCTTTCGCCGCCGCCGGATGACTTGGAGTGGCTTTCAGTCTTCTGCTTAATGTCGGCCGCAGCTTTCGAGGTCGTCTCCTTGACGGCGGCACCGGCGCGGCTAAATGCGGCGCCTATCTTGGCCGTGCCAGCGCGCAGTGAATCGCCACCGCCGCCCGCCGCTCCAGGAAACTCGCGCAGCGTTTCGCGCCGCAGCATGTAGAGCCCGAGGAAGA
>JBAXGJ010000273.1:0-2288 GCA_037139475.1 Actinomycetes bacterium | reverse complement strand
GCAGCTGTTTGCTCATCCAGATGTGCTCAATCCCGGCATCGGGGAACGGCTCGCCATAGGCGACGTAGCCGTCCTGCTCGTAGAGCGCTACTGCGTAAGTCTGCGCCGCGAGGCTGATCTGCTCGCCGCCGAGCAGCTTTGATTGCTGGTCGGCAACGCGCAGCATCTTGCTCGCAATCCCCTCTCGGCGGCGCTCCTTCGCGACGACCATCCGCCCGAGCTTGATCGTAGTTCCATCAGCCAACAGGCGACAGGTTGCGACAACCTCGTCGCCGTCGAGCGCAACGAGGTGCGTTGCCTGATCGTCAAGGCCATCGATCTCCTCGGCTAGCGGCACGAGCTGCTCTTCTACGAAGACGACGGTACGCAGCGCCATCGCTGCGTCAATCTGCTCTTGACTGTCAGCGACTACAACGCTGACCGTCACTTAGCCACCAGCGCGTAGCGGTTGATGTCGGAGTTCAGATCATCTGCGCTCAGGTACGGGCCGGAGTGAACTAGCTGGCGCTTGCCGGAGCGCGAATAGAAGATCGTCGTGGGAACACCGGCAAGGTGGTTGTCGTTGAAAACTGTGCCGTCCGGATCGCCGTAGCTCGGATAACTGACAGGAAACTGCGCCAGCAGTCGCTTTGCCGCTGGAATGTTGTCTTTTAGATCGACGCCGAGGAACGCGACCTTGCGGCCACGATCAACAGAGACTTCCTGGAGCACTGGCATCTCTTGCCGACAGGGGCCACACCAAGAGGCCCAGATGTTTAAGACGACCGGGTAGCCGCGCAGTGCCTGCATCCGCTTCGCGAGCGCCGTTGGCCCGCCGGGGAGCAATCGTGCTGCCTCGGCGTGGAGCGCAGCAAGCGCTGGCGGCGAACCGCTGAGGCGGCTTTGAGCTTGGCCGAGGGTCGGCGCGGCGGTCTTATCAGCCGACTGCCCTGCGTCGTTGGTGGATGCCTGTTTGAGCCCGACAACTACAACCGCTGCCAGAACAACAATCGCGGCAACTATTCCTGCGATGCGCATATCGCCAGCATCGCACAGGGTGCAGTACAATCAGTAGCACACTGCGTCTGTCTCATCTGCGAGGCTTCCAGTGTTCGCTCCGGGCGGTACCCGGACTGGGGGAAGTGACGCCAGTACTTTGCGTTGTTTCCCACCTCTTTATGACTAATCGCCAAGATGGCTGACTGCTAATGGCCGAAGCGGCCGGACCGGTACCTACCGGCAAAGAGATAGAGCGCGCCGAAGCGTTCACGTTGGAAAAGTTCGTCTACCCAGGCGAAAAGATTGACGTTGCCCTAGCACCCGGCTCGCCGCGCGCTCGCGCATTGCGCTACGCCCTCGACGAGCTAGACGCCGGAGCCAAACTTCCGTCGACGAAGTGGCGCCGCTCGTGGTCGCTGCTTTTGGGGCTCGAACGCGTGCTCAGCGAAGAGGAGCCGCACCTCGCCGATGGTGCAGTGCTCAACCCGCACCAGGTAGACGCCCTCTCGGGAACGCTGACGGCGCTGCTGGCAGCGCGGATGAAGACCGACGATCTCGAGATCGCCGAGCCCGTCTTCGACGTTGACGACGCGCCGGTCGAAGAGGTTGCCGCTGACGACGAGGAGCTCGCTGCCGAGCTTGCGGCACTCGACGAAGAGCACGAAGAGGACGAGGACGAAGAGGGCGACGACGTAATTGAGGAGGTTGAGGCTGAGGTCGAGGCGGATTTAATCGAAGCTCCTGAAGGCACCGATGAGGACATCGACGCCGAAGCACTCGACGACCCCAATGCCGATAAGCGCTTCTGGTTTGAGCACGCCACCGGCGCCGGCAAGACGGTCGCCGCGATGGGCTTTGTTGACGCCTCGCGAACCGGAGGCATTTTGATTCTGACCCACCGCCGCAACCTCGTTGACCAGTTCAACGAGGAGATCCGCACGCGCGGCTATGGCGACCGCATCTCCGGCCCGCTGCTCGGCGACGAGGGGCTCGACCTCAGTGGCCCGGTGACGGTTGAGACATACCAGTGGTTCGTGCGCCATGCCGGCAACATCTCAAGCGCCTACACGATCGTGATCTGCGACGAGGCCCACACCGCGCTCGGTGAGAAGACGAGCGCCGCGATCCGCGAGTGGACCGGCCCGGTCTTCATTGGGATGACGGCGACCGGCGCGCTGATCGCCCGTCATGTAACCGACCTCTTCCCAACCCAAACTTCGCGCTTCGACCTAGCCCAGGCGGCTCGCCGTGGCGGTATCTCGCCGCTCCGCTGCCTGCGGATTCCGCCTGGCCCCGGCGTGCGCACAATC
>JBAXGJ010000272.1:0-2290 GCA_037139475.1 Actinomycetes bacterium | reverse complement strand
AGGAGATGCTCGCTGCCGCCGAGGAGCTCCGCTTTGAACACGCCGCCCGCCTGCGCGACGAACTGCGCGACCTAAAGCGCCAGATGGACGGCCTTGAAGCTGCTGGCTTACGGCCCGAACCGGCTACCGATTGATCTCGATCGGGCTACGCTTGGTCGATGAGCAATTCGCCTTCAGTAGACCCAAACGAGAGCCGTAGTGACGCGTTGGCGCGGATCGACACGGTCGAGCGCGCGCTCGAGCAGCTAGCCGCGACAGTCCGCTCAAAAACTGCCGAGCTGCAGGAAGAGCTAGGGCAGGTACGCCTGAGCGTGATCGAGATGCACAGCCACGCGGTGTCACGACCAACGCCGCTGACCGAACCACCGGTTGGGGGCGACGCGCCGGAGGGGAGCGCCGAGGGCGCAAGGCTCGTGGCGCTCGACCTGATCGGCCGCGGGATTTCGCTTGACGAGTCGAAAGATCGCCTGCGCGAGGCGTTCCCTGGAATCGACGCTGAGCGAGTGCTGCGCGAAGTAGGCGCAACTCCGGCCTCGTAGGAGCGTTGTAGTAACTGTGCGCAGCTTGGCGACCCTAATCGCGGCAATGGCCTCGGCCGCCCTGCTGGCTGCCTCCGCCCAGGCGGCGACAGTTTCGCCATCGTTTTTCGGCGTGATGGCCAACGGGCCGCTGGACGCCCCAGGCGTTGATCTCGTCAAAGAAGGCGGCGTGATGCACGCCAACGGCGTAGGCACAATCAGGCTGCCCGTGCAGTGGCCGCAGCTTCAGCCCTATGCCAGCTTTGAGCAGATCCCTGCGGGCGCGCGCGGTTACTACACCGACGTAGCTGGCATCCCAACCGACTTCTCGGTGGCCGACGCCCAGATCGGCGCGGCGGCGCGCAATAAGCTTGACGTCACGGCTCTGGTCGTGAGAGCGCCAGCTTGGGCAGCACTCGATCCGAACGAAGCCTTCTCAGCTCCACGCAACCCGGCCGACTATGCCCGCTTCCTCAGAACTCTGATCGGCCGCTACGGCCCGAACGGGAGCTTCTGGGCTGCCAACCCTTCTGTGCCGAAGCGTCCGCTGCGGAACTTCCAGATCTGGAACGAGCCGAGCCTCCACCGGTACTTTCCGGTCAAATCTTGGGCGCCCGCCTACGCCGAGTTGCTGCGCGCCTCCTACACGGCGATAAAGGCCGCCGACCGTGGCGCCACGGTAATCACGGCCGGGCTGCCTAATTTCTCCTGGCGCGATTACGCAACGCTGTTCAAGGCTGGCGTCAAAGGCCACGGCTACTTCGACGCCGTCGCCGTCCACCCGTTCACCGGCACCGCTGATGGGAGCGTCAAAATCCTTAGTCTCGTCCGTGCTGTGCTCGACGCCAACGGCGCTCGCAGCGCGCCACTTTGGGTGACGGAGATCTCCTGGCCATCGGGCCGTGGCAAGGCCGACGCAAACCAGAGCTGGCTGACGACCGAGGCCGGCGAAGCGCTCAAAGTCGACCAGGTCTACCGCGCCTACGCGCGGAGCGCCAAGCGGCTGAAGCTCGCTCGCGCCTACTGGTACAACTGGGTAAGCAGCGACAGCGGCAATCAGGACTCATTCGAGTATGCCGGTCTGCGCCGAGTCGCGCAGGACGGAAGCTTCGAGGACAAGCCCGCTCTGGCCGCGTATCGGAAAGTGGCTCGCGCTCTGGCGCGCTAGCTGACCGGGCGCGCCACGATAGCGGCGTGGCCGCTCAGGGCGAATAGACTGGCCACAATGGCATCAGTCAACTCAATCGTCGTCTCAGGCGCCCGCGAGCACAACCTCAAAGACATCTCGCTCGAGCTGCCGCGCGACTCGTTGGTCGTCATCACTGGCCTTTCGGGTTCGGGGAAGTCCTCTCTCGCCTTCGACACGATCTACGCCGAGGGGCAGCGGCGTTACGTCGAGTCGCTGAGCGCTTACGCGCGCCAGTTCCTTGGCCAGATGGATAAGCCCGACGTCGACTCAATCGAGGGGCTTTCGCCGGCGATTTCGATCGACCAGAAGACGACCTCGCGCAACCCGCGCTCAACGGTCGGCACGGTAACTGAGGTCTATGACTACCTGCGCCTGCTCTGGGCCCGCGTCGGACATCCGCACTGCTACAAGTGCGGCGCGCCGATCGCCGGTCAGTCGGCAGACCAGATCATCGATCAGGTGACCGAGCTGGCCGAGGGCACTCGGTTGATCGTGATGGCGCCGCTGATCCGCGACCGCAAGGGCGAATACGGCAAGCTCTTCGAGGGGTTGCGCGCCGACGGTTATGCCCGCGTGAAGGTTG
>JBAXGJ010000271.1:0-2321 GCA_037139475.1 Actinomycetes bacterium | reverse complement strand
GGTGTCCACTGCCGAGCGGGTGCGAGCCGATCGTGCCAACGCGTTGTTTGATGCGCGCCGAGCCGACCCCGAGTTCGGCTATCGCTTGCTTGTCGACGAGGCGCGTGCTGCTGGCGTGCCGATGCGTGCGCGGACGGCCTGGCGAATCTGCTCAGAAAACAAGTGGTGGAGCGTGTTTGGTAAGAAATAAGTGTGCTTGTCTGACTTGGCCCCACCGTGACGGTCTGAACTGGCCCCACCTGGCTTCCAGTATCGGAGGGGTCCACGACTTTCTATGGCGTGGGCTGGAAGCCTTGGGTCATGACGAAGACGAGGACGAAAGTGGAACTGTTCGAAGACATCCGACGGGCGAAGAATGCTCATGAGGATCCATCGATAAGAGCTTTGGCGGAGCGTTTCAATGTGCACCGCAGAACTGTGCGTCAAGCGCTCAGTAGTCCGATCCCGCCTCCGCGCAAAGAGGTGGAGCGAGATCGCCCCGTGCTTGGAGCGTGGACGGCAATGATCGACGGTTGGCTCTTCGACGACCGTAATGCTCCCCGCAAGCAGCGCCACACTGCTCGTCGGGTCTATCAGCGACTCGTCGAGGAACACGGTGTTGATGTTGGAGAGTCGACGGTGAGGGCCTATGTCGCCCAGGCCAAGCGCCAATGCACAAGATCCCCCAAAGAGGTCATGATCTCCCAGACGCATTTGCTCGGAGCCGAGGCTGAGGTCGATTTCGGTCAGATCTCGTTCAAGCTCAACGGCACCATTGTCGAGGGGTGGATGTTCGTCATGCGTCTGTCGGCAAGTGCCAAGGCATTCCACTTCGTCTCATTTAATCAAGCCCAGGGAGTTTTCCTCGAGGGCCACGTCCGAGCATTCGAGCACTTCGGTGGTGTTCCGGGTCGCATTCGCTATGACAACGTAAAAACGGCGGTGGTCCGGGTCCTGAAAGGAAGGGGCCGAACCGAGACCGAGCGGTTCATTGCGCTGCGCAGCCACTACCTCTTCGAGTCGTTCTTCTGCATCCCCGGCATCGAGGGAGCCTGAGGTGACCCCCTGATTCCGGTCCGGGTGGTATGAGAGTCACGATCGCCCTGTAGGGGCAGAATGGTGGCTTTCATGAAGCGCAGACGTCACACGCCGGATCAGATCATTAGGAAATTGCGGGAGGGCGAGAGGCTCCTTTCGGAAGGTATGCAGTTGCCGGAAGTTGTCAAGCAGTTGGAAGTTGCCGAGTCGACGTGGCATCGCTGGGTCGTTCAGTACGGTGGTTTGAAGGCTAATGATGTTAAGCGGTTGAAGTTGCTTGAACGCGAGAATCAGCGTTTGAAGCGCATCGTCGCTGATCAGGCTCTTGATAATGCGATGTTGAAGGAGTTGTCGCGGGGAAACTTCTGACCCCGGAGCGTCGGCGTCGGGCAGTCGGGTGCCTGACTCTGGACTTCGGGGTTTCTGAGCGTCGGGCCTGCCGGGTCAGTTCTCAGCATCGCTCTACCCAGCGGGCTGCTCGGCCGGTATGTGACGCGGCCGAGGAGCGGCTACGACAACGCTTACGATCGTTTAGTCGTGAACACCCACGCTGGGGATATCGCCGCGCCTACCGGATACTTCGCCGCGAGGGGTTTCGTGTCAACCATAAGCGTGTCCAACGCCTGTGGCGCGAGGAAGGCCTGCGTGTGCCCCAGAAAACCCGTAAACGGAGGCGTCTGGGCATCACGACCGACAGCTCGGCGCGTCTACTATCGGCATCAGCAGTAGGCGACGTCTGGGCGATCGACTTCCAGTTCGACCAGACGTCCTGTGGCCGACCATTGAAACTATTGAACATTGTCGATGAGTTCAGCCGCCAGGCGCTCGCAATCCGAGTCTCTCGTCGCATCGACGCTGACACCCTGGTCAGCGTGCTCGACCAACTCGTGCACACCCACGGCAGACCAGCACACATACGGATGGACAACGGCCCGGAGATGACCGCGCATGCCATCCGCGACTGGGCGCGCCTGGGCAGCAGCAGCACCTGCTACATCGAACCCGGCAGTCCCTGGCAGAACCCGTACGTCGAAAGCTTCAACGCTCGCCTCCGCGACGAGCTACTCAACCAGGAACAATTCGACTCACTCCTCGAAGCCCAGGTACTTGCCGAAGACTGGCGAATCGAGTACAACACGATCAGACCGCACAGCGCACTCGGCGGACTGACCCCCACCGAGTTCAACGAGCGGACGAACACCCAACCCCAACTCTCAT
Source organism: Actinomycetes bacterium (assembly GCA_037139475.1). Classification (GTDB taxonomy): domain Bacteria; phylum Actinomycetota; class Thermoleophilia; order Solirubrobacterales; family Solirubrobacteraceae; genus F1-60-MAGs163. The sequence goes on along the minus strand of JBAXGJ010000271.1, from coordinate 86 downwards.
AACAACTGGACCGATAACCGGGGTCCCCTCAGAACGGCCTGCGCCCTCTCATCGGGGCTGTAACGACGACCCGTCCGCAGAGATTG
>JBAXGJ010000270.1:0-2334 GCA_037139475.1 Actinomycetes bacterium | reverse complement strand
CGTGAAAGCCAGCCCGGAGGGCGCTTTCACGCCTCGGCGGCGCGACCGGCGAACCGCTCACGCCCACAGCTCCAGAGAGGATCAGCCGAAGCTGGAGATCTGCCAGCGCTTATCGGCGCGCTCAAGCGTGAAGCTGTACTTCTGCGAAGACTTGTCGCCGGTCTTGGCGCTGACGGTGGCGGTCGCCTTGTTGTCGTCCTTGGCGTCGATCGTCACGGCGGTGACTGTGAGGTCGGCCTCATCGGTCGCTTTCATTCCCGCCGTGACGGCAGTTGCGCAGCTTGCGCTGGAGTTCTTCGCTGAGATCTGCTTCGCCAGCTTGGCCGTGATCTGCGTGCTGCATATCTTCGCTCCGTTGTGGGCCGTGGCGTTGGCTTGGAAGTCTTCGATCGTGTTGGCAATCAGCTTCTGATCGCCGGAGTACTTCGATGCCGAACTGGTCGTCTTCGTGCCACCCTGGGCGCAGCCAGCGAGCGCAACGAGGGCGATTACGGCAGCGGAAGAAATGAGAAGGCGCATCGCCCCAGAGCGTAGCGGGGCAGGGCGCCGCTAGGTCAGCTTCTTACCGGGGTTCATCAGGTTCTTCGGGTCGAGCGCCTGCTTGATCGCTTCGTGCGCACGCGCGGCAGGGCCGCCCCACTGTTTGTGCAGCCAGCCGTTCTTGGCGAGGCCGATGCCGTGCTCACCGCTGATCGTGCCGCCCAGCTCAATCGCCAGCGCCATCAAGTCGTCGCCGGCAGCCATTGCGCGGCGCACTGCCAGTTCGTCATCGGGGTCGAGCATGAAGGTCGAGTGCAGGTTGCCGTCGCCGGCGTGCCCCCATGAGCATGCTTCGATGCTGTGCTGCTTGCCGATTTCGACCGTTCGCTCGATTGCCTCTGCCAAGCGGTCGAGCGGCACGGCGATGTCGTCGGAGAGTTTCGTGCCCAGCTCTGAGGCAACTACGAGCCCCATCCCGTCGCGCCAGCGCCAGAGCGATTCTGGATCGTCGGGAACGACCGGCGCGGCGATCGCGCCTTCAGCGAGCGCCTCACGCAGCGCTTCACGGTCAGCTTCGCCGCTGTCGCAGTCGGCGATTAGTAGGAAGCCGGCGCCGTCGGGCACACCTCCTGGGAAGCCGCCACCGGCGATCTGCAGCGTTCGCTCGTCGAGATATTCGATTGCGGCTGCGATTGGGCCGGCAGACATCACCGCTTCGATCGCCTCGGCGCCGCTCGTGGCGTCGCTGTAGAAAGCGGCGACCGGGAGTGATGGCCCCGGGGCCGGGATCAGTCGCAGCCAAACCGATGTGATCACGCCGAGCGTGCCTTCGCTCCCTGTCATTAGTGAAACGAGGTCGTAGCCGGCTACATCTTTGCGCGTTGGGCCGCCGACGCGGATCAGATCGCCGGGCGCGATCACGGCCTCCACGCCGGTGACCCAAGCTCCGGTGACGCCGTACTTGAAGCAGTGCGGGCCGCCGGCATTGGTCGCAACGTTGCCGCCGATTAGCGATTCTTCCGGCGCACCAGGGTCAGGCGGAAAGTAGAGCCCGTTTTCGCGCGCGAGCCGTTGCACGGTTGCCGTTGTGACGCCAGCCTCAACTTCGATTCGCCAGCGCAGCGGGTCGAAGCTGCGGATCGCGGTCAGCCGATCGAGGCCGAGCGCGATCCCGCCGCCCTGTGGCACTGCGCCGCCAGCCCAGCCGGTGCCGCCGCCTCGAGGCGTAATCGTTACGTCGTTCGAGTAGCACCAGGCAACAACTTCAGCCACCTCTTCGGCGCTCCCGGGCAGAACGATCAGCTCAACCGAGCCGGTACCGGCGAAGAGCGTCTCCTCGCCGGTGTAGTCGAGCTCGGAGCCCGGGCGAACGTTTGCCTCGCCAACAATCTTTGAAAGCTCCTCTTGCATCTCGCAAACGGTACCGGGCAGGCGGCAGGCACAGGCCTGCGAGCGGCGAATCAGTAACCGTGCTTTGCCACGCGAACGCCTTAAAGCCCGCACGAGCCGCGCGATGCCGCAGCTAAGCCGCGGCCGCGCCGGGCTCGAAGGAAGGCCGAAGCGGGTTGGCCACAAGGGCGCCGACGCGCTCGTTCATGGCAACACTGCCGCCAGCTTCGACGCCGCGCTCGAGCACGGTGCTGACATGATCGAATTTGACGTTCTGCCGGAGCTGCTCGATGGAAGCGGCGAGCTCCGATTGGCGCACGACTTCAAGGATGCGCGCCAGCGCGAGCCACTGACGCTCGACGAAGGGCTCGCCTACCTCGCGCAGCCGCAGTTCGCTGAGCTGCAGCTCGACGTCGACATGAAGCTGCAGGGCTACGAACAGCGCACCGTTGACGCGCTGCGCCG
>JBAXGJ010000269.1:0-2343 GCA_037139475.1 Actinomycetes bacterium | reverse complement strand
AACTTCAGCGGCACTTAAGCCATCGAAAGGCCGCCGCTGACGTTCAGCGTCTGGCGTTGAAGGCAGCGTAAACCTCGGGCAGCGTCGCAAAGCGCCGATCTTCTGCGATCCGCTGATCGAGGCCGAGATTGGTGAGCACCTCGCTCAGGTGCTGATCGGCTCGAGCTAGGGCCAACGTGATCTCGTTCTGTTCGAGGAAATCGAAGAGCGTGTGCAGCTCGACGCCGGCGGAGTAGTCGATCTTGCCAAGCGATGAACCATCGATCACGAACCACTCAACAGGGTGCGGCGCTTGCGTGACGATCGCGCGGACAGCGTCTGCGTAATGCCTCGCGTTCGCGAAGAACAGGTTCGCCGTGTAGCGGAAAACAATCAGGCCGGGCTGGCTCTCTAGGCCCGGCCGACTGGCGGTATAGGTCGGGCCATTCACACCGTCGAGGCCGACCACGAATGCCCCGGGCGACCACTGGTGTTTGAAGATATTGAGGATCGAAAAAATGATCGCCACCACGACGCCGTATTGGACGCCAAAGACGCAGGTGATGATCGCGGTGATGATCGCGGCCACAAACTCGAGCCTGCTTTGACCGAAAATCCGCCGCAGGCTCTTGACGTTGACCATCCGGCAACCAAGGATGAAAACGAGCATCGAGATCACAGCGATCGGCAGCTTGGCTAACAGAGACGAGAAGATCAGCAGCAGCAGGACGAGCAGCGCCATCGTGAGATTTGCAAGCTGTGTGCGTCCGCGCTCGTCGTAGAGAAACTGAGTCTTCGTTGCACTGCCGCTAACGGCCATCGTCGAGCCGAGGCCAGCAAGAAGGTTCGAACCGGAAAGCGAGAGCAAGTCGCGATCGAGCTGCGCCCGGTCACCGGTTTGCCGTGAGACCTCGCGCGTGGTCACGGCCGTCTCGACGATGATCAGAAAGAAGCAGGATGCGGCAATAAGCAAGATCGAACCACTGTTTGCCAGTAGATCGTTGAGGCCGACTCCCTCGGGCAGCCCTACCGGAGGGAGCCCCGCCGGTACGTCGCCGATGACCGCAACACCTGACGCGGATGCGCCTACCGCCGTCGAAACCGCAATTCCAAGCACCAGCGCGAGCAGCGAGCCCGGGACGGTGGGCCGGAAGCGCCGGCAGCCGAGCACTATCACTGCCGTCCCAAGAGCAAAAGCAACCGTCTTCCAATCAGTTTGGTCAGCAGCGTTCAGGTTCGCCCATTGTTGAGCGAGCCACGCGCCGTTTCCAGTCGGCAGGCCAAGCGTGCCGGGAATCTCCCTCGAGGCGATGAAGATGCCGATGCCGGCATAGAGGCCTACCGACACGGGGACGCTGATCAAGTCGGCAACGAAGCCAAGTTTGCAGAGCCCCGCTATCAGCAACATGGCTGCGCAGACAAGCGCAATCACGCCGACGTATGCCAACCACTGCTGCGATTCGGGGAGCACACCGGCGATCGCGGCGCCTCCAAGCCCCGATGCCAAGACGGCCGCGACGACGGATGAGCCTCCGACAACGAGATGCGAGCGAAAGCGGAAGATCGCAAAGACAACCACCGGGATGACCAGCGTGTAGAGCCCTGTGACAACAGGGATCTTCGCGATCTTCGCGTAGCCCATCACCTCGGGGACGGCGATCGCGGCGAGGGTGGCGCCGGCGATCAGATCGCGTGAGAGCCACTGACGCTTCTGGCCGCTCATCGGCCTTGCTCGGCCTCTAGCTCTGCTGTCAACATTGCGCGACCATACATCCCGCGCCAGTGACGGATGAGCACTCAGCCACGGTCAGGCCCGACGCCTAGTCGAACGCTAAGCCATCGAAAGGCCGCCGCTGACGTTCAGCGTCTGGCCGGTGACAAATGAGGCGTCGTCGCTGGCGAGGAAGGCGATCGCTGCGGCGATCTCTTCGGGCTCGCCTGCGCGGCCCATCGCCGTCTTCGAAATCATTCCTTGCTGGAGCCGCTCACCGATCTCACCGAGCATCGTTGAGGCGGCTTGGAATAGCGGCGTGTCAACTGGGCCAGGAGCGACTGCGTTGCTGCGCACGTTGTAGCGGGCTGACTCGAGCGCGATCGCCTTCGTAAAACCGATCACTCCGGCCTTGGCGGTCGAGTAAACGACTGAGCCCGGTGAGCCGGTGCGGCCGGCCTCACTTGCGACATTGACGATCACTCCAGCTTTGCGCTCGTGCATCGCTGGCAGCACTGCGTGGGTGCAGTTGAAAACGCCCTTGACGTTGACGGCGAGCAGAAAGTCCCAAAGCTCCTCGTCGGTATGGATGAAGAATGCGAAGCGGTCGGTGCCAGCGTTGTTGACGAGAATGTCGATCTGCCCGTGCTCGG
>JBAXGJ010000268.1:0-2354 GCA_037139475.1 Actinomycetes bacterium | reverse complement strand
TAGCCAAACCTCCGCGTAGCAAACGAGTAGCAAGCGCCTAGGTTTCTGTAGCAACGCAGTAGCAACCACCCCGAACCGCCCGCCAACACGGCGATTCGAACCAGCCGTGCCCATGTCTTGCCCAGAATGACCCGCTCCAACTGCGGGAAGGATGCTATCCTTACTCTCACGCAATAGTAAGGAGATGTGATGGATGCCCAAGCCAAGCTAACTTCGAAAGGCCAGATAACGATCCCTAAGCCGGTTCGAGATGCACTGGGCCTGCATGAGGGCGACGACCTTCATTTCCGGGTCGAGGACTCCCGAGCCACGATCTCCAAGTCGGACGATTTTGTCTCTCTCGCCGGATCTGTCCCAGTCCCAACCGCAAAGCGCGGCACAGTCTGGGACGACGTGCTTCGGCGAACGCGCCAGACGCGGCACGGGAACCCCCGCTGACCGCTTTCATCGACACCAACGTGATTGTCCGTCACCTGACAGGCGATCCGCCGGACCAAGCTGCTAAAGCAACGGCTGCCCTCGCTTCGGGAGAGGCGCTCCTCCTGACCGACCTGGTCTTGGCGGAATGCGTCTACGTCCTCGAATCATTCTACGAGGTGCCGCCGGCGCGAGTCGCCGAATTAATGCGCGCAGCCATCGCGCTCCCCAACCTCAAGACGGTCGACGAAGCGATACTCATCCGCTCAGTGGAGATATACGAACTTGACCGCCTCGACTTCGCCGAGGCGTACCTTGCGGCGCAAGCTGAAGCGACCGGGGTAGGCGAGGTCCTCTCGTTCGACCGTTCCATCGACCGACTTACAACGGTCCGACGGCGCGAACCGTGACTTGGTCGTAGCAAACGGCTAGCGAGCGCTCACCTTCCGGTAGCAACGCATTAGCAAACTCCACGCATCGCCCGCCAACACGCTGGTTCGAACCAGCCGTGCCCATCAAGAACCCTTTGCGATCGGGCTTTGCGAGGCCACGGTTCGGCGCCGGTTCGGTTCAGGTCAGCTGGCTCGCAACTGCCGGCGCGTAGTGAGCCCGTATTTAGTACGGTCGCCAGATGCTGAAATCACGTAGGTCACTTTCGCTCCTTCCCCTCGTCGCTGCGTTTGTGGCCGCTTTCGGTTCTGTTTCCGGGGCGAGCGCCCAAGCCGCGCAGATCAGCTGGAGTGCCTGCCCGATCGAGGGTTATCCAACGCTTCAGTGCGGGACGTTCAAGGTTCCTTACGACTACGGCAAGCCAAACGGCAAGCAGTTCACGCTTGCGCTGCAGAAACTTCCGGCGTCGGGCACGAAGATCGGCACGCTCTTTACTAATCCTGGCGGCCCTGGCGAGGAAGGGCGCACTAGCTGGACTACCCCGGCTAACTCGCAATCGCTCCGGGGATCGTTTGACCTCGTCGGCTTCGACCCGCGCGGGATCGGCGAAACCCGGCCGGCCTTCGACTGCGAAGCGGCTGGGGCCGTCGCCCCTCCCAACACCCCCAGGGTCAACTGGGTCAGGCTCTCCGTACGGCAGGCGCGCATAACCGGCGCGGCAAACCGGGCCTGCCAGAGGAAGAGCGCCGACTTCATCACCCACGTTGGCACCAACAATGTGGTCCGCGATCTCGACGCAATGCGGGCCGCGGTCGGTGATTCAAAGCTGACCTTCTGGGGGATGAGCTATGGAACGACGATCGGCAGCGTTTACGCCTACCGCTATCCGCGAAGGGTGCGGGCAATACTGCTCGATGGAACGGTTTCGCCGAACCTTACCTGGGCCAGTTATCAGGAGTGGGGCACCGATAGAGCTGTTGACGAGACGCTGCGCTTCATCCGTTCGGTCAGCCCTGCCTCCTACGCAGCGGTCATCTCCACCCGCAACAGCCTCCTCGCCTCTCCGCTGGACATCGGAACAGCCGGAAATAGGGCCTGGGTGAGCGCAAACGACTGGCTTACTACCCTCGCTTATCCGCTCGTAAACTCGCAACGTAATTGGCCGCAGATCATCCCGGTGGCCAAGGTGGTAGCCCAGGCCCGCATTGTCGGCGCCGGCGGCGATGAGGCCCGCGCGGCGCTGCGCACCATGTTTAGCGTAGAGCCCGAAGGCGTCGGAGGGAAAGGCGCCAACGAAAACTACGCGATCAACTGCTTAGATTACGCTGGCCATCCGGGAGCCCGCCAGCGCGCGCAGATCGTTCGCAACGTCGTATCGCGGGCTCCAGTGTTCGGGGGGCGTCTGGTCACTCCAACCGTAAACGCCTGTGTCGGCTTCACCTTCCGGCCCGATCCTATCCCGAGGCTCGCATCCAGGGCCAGTCTCGCCCGCATCAGGAACCTCAAGCTGGCGATCTCCAACTCGAGCGCCGATCCCGCCACGCCGC
>JBAXGJ010000267.1:0-2371 GCA_037139475.1 Actinomycetes bacterium | reverse complement strand
ATGTCCACGATGCCAAACCGAATCGAAATCCCGGCCGACGCTTCGAGCCTGCCTATGACTCTCCCCCGCCTCGCCGAGATGAAGCGACTTGGCGAGCCGATTGTGATGGTCACGGCCTACGACTACCCGAGCGCGCTCGCGGCCGAAAAGGCCGGCGTTGACATGGTCCTCGTCGGCGATTCCGGCGCGATGACTGTTCTCGGCTACGACTCCACCGTCCCAGTCGGGCTCGACGAGATCCTGATGCTCGCGAAGGCTGCCCGTCGTGGCCTCAGCTCGCCATTCCTCGTCGGCGACCTTCCCTTCGGCTCGTACGAGGTCAGCGACGCGCAGGCGGTTACAACGGCTCTGCGATTCGTCAAGGAGGCGGGCTGCGCCGCCGTCAAGCTCGAAGGCGGCGGCCCAACGTCGGTTGCCCGTGCCCGCGCGATCAGCAATGCCGGGATCCCCGTTATGGGCCACGTTGGACTGACGCCGCAAACGTCGACCGCGCTCGGCGGCTACCGCGCTCAGGGCAAGACCGCGGAGCAAGCGCTACTAATCCGTGACCAAGCGATCGCGCTGGAACAGGCCGGTTGCTTCGCGATCGTCTTCGAAGCGATCCCATCGGAGCTTGCGGCCGAGATCATGCCGCGGATCTCAGTCCCCGTGATCGGCATCGGAGCCGGCGGCGGCGTCGACGGCCAAGTGCTCGTCTTCCATGACCTGCTCGGGATCCGCGAAGGTCTCGGGGCACGCTTCGTGAAGCGCTACGCCAACATTCTCGACGAGATGGTTGACGGCGTCAGCGCTTTTGCTGAGGATGTCCGCGACCGCTCGTTCCCTGGGCCTGAGCATGGCTACTCGATCGATCACGACGAGCTGACCGCTTTCCGCAGCGAGAGCTAACGGGCGCTCAGTCGGCGTCTGAAAAATCAATCTCGCGCAAGACCCGCGCCGGAGCGCCGGCAGCGATCACGCCAGCCGGAATGTCGCTCGTGACGACGCTGCCTGCGCCGATTACCGACCGCTCGCCGATCGTCACGCCGCCGGTAACTACCGAATTGGCGCCGAGCCAGACGTTGTCGCCGACCGCCGTCGCGCCTTTGTGCGTGAAGCCTTGGTGTGTGATTGGCCTAGTCGGATGGTCGAAGCGATGGTCGGCGTCGGTGATGATGCAGCCGTTGGCGGCCATGCAGTGGTCACCGATCGTCACCGACTCGGCAGCGGCGACCATTACCAGCTGGTTGAGAAAGACACCGCTCCCGATCTTGATTCGGCCGCTTTCGCCGCCGGTCAGCCAAACGCCCGGCTCGAAAAGCGTCCCCTCTCCCACCTCAAGCCTGCCTTGCCGGAACATCTCGAGCGGCTCGCCCTGCAGCGGCCAACGAGCGAATGCGCCGCGCTTGGCCATCTCGCGGTGAATCAGGAAACGCCGCCAGGGCAACGAGTCACGCTCATACCAGCGCCACTTGACGGCCCAGAGCCGAGCCATCTCGGCTGTCAGCTTCGGGGCTGCCACCGGTCAGCTCTAGGCCGCGGCCTTCGCCGGCCGCTCACTTGCTTTACGGCGCGGCGCGGCGGCCTTGCGCTTGGGCTTCGCTTTAGCCGCTGGCTTCGCTGCGACGACGAGCTCAGCAAGGAACTCGCCGGTGTGCGAGCCAGGCGTGCCGGCGACCTGCTCCGGCGTGCCTTCCGCGACGACGATGCCGCCCTCATCGCCACCCTCGGGACCCATGTCGATGATTCGATCTGCTGTTTTGATCACGTCGAGGTTGTGTTCGATCACGACGACCGAGTTGCCTGAGTCGACGAGGCGGTGCAGCACTTCGAGCAGCCGCTGAACATCAGCGAAGTGAAGCCCGGTGGTCGGCTCATCGAGGATGTAGAGCGTGTTGCCGGTCGCGATCTTTGAGAGCTCGGTCGCCAGCTTCACCCGTTGGGCCTCGCCGCCAGAGAGCGTTGTCGCTGGCTGCCCGAGCCGCAGGTAGCCAAGGCCTACGTCGCTCAGCGTCTGCAGACGACGGTGAACCTTCGGAATATGGACGAAAAACTCCAGCGCCTGCTCGACCGGCATGTCGAGCACGTCGGCGATCGTGCGGCCCTTGAAGCGAACCTCGAGCGTCTCCTTGTTGTATCGCTTGCCATGGCACTGCTCGCAGGGCACGTATACGTCGGGCAGGAAGTGCATCTCGATCTTGATCTGGCCGTCGCCGCGGCAGACCTCGCAGCGCCCTCCCTTGACGTTGAACGAGAAGCGGCCCGCCTTGTAGCCACGGGCCCGCGCCTCGGGGGTCTTCGAGAAGAGGTCGCGAATCACGTCGAAGAGGCCGGTGTAGGTGGCCGGGTTGGAGCGCGGCGTGCGGCCGATTGGCGACTGGTCGACCTGGAT
>JBAXGJ010000266.1:0-2384 GCA_037139475.1 Actinomycetes bacterium | reverse complement strand
GGAGCGATGATCAATCTCCGACTAACCGGAGACCGGCTTCTGGCCGTGCGTGCTGTCGGCGATACTGGCGAGCGCCGCTGCTGCCGCGTGATGGTGAGCGACCTCGTACTCCTCAGCCGGGTTGGCGTGGAGCTGCTCGCGCGTAACCCCATACTGGTTCAGAACCGCTTCACGTGCGCGCCCTGTGTTCGCCTCCTGCAGATCGGTGAGCATCTGTGGATTGGCGTCGATTGCCTCGCGGACCTCCGAGAAGCTCATCAGCAGTTCCATCTGCGCGAAGCTCTTGGCTAAAGCAGCACGGGCCGGCGACTGCTCTTCGCCAGGAGCCGCCACTGCGGGGAACTCGCTGTCCTCTGTTGGCAGTTCCACGCCCATCTCTACGAGGATCTCGCGGGCGTGCTCTGGATGATCGGCGTCGGCCAGGGCGGCGCCGATCTCCGGGTTGCTGTCCATTGCTGCGATTAGTGGGTCGAAACTCATCTGGTTCTCCGTTCGGGTCGTTGTGGGCCTTACTTTTGCAGAAACGCAAAAAGTATGCAACGGCTAGTCTTCAGTAGCTCATGCCGCTTCCAACAGGCCCCAGCGAATCGCCAGCCGATCAGCAGGAGCACTACCGTTCCGACCCAATCGGGTACCTCAGTAGCTGCCGCGACCGCTTCGGCGACAGTGCCACGCTCCGCCACGTGCAGCCTGACTTTCCATGGGTGCTGATCTCCAATCCGAACGATGTGCAGGCTGTCTTTGCTGAGCCCGCCAACACTCGTGCGGCCGGTGGTAGAGCCGCCGTAAGGGCTTACGGAGCGCGATCGGTCGTGTTGCTCGAAGGCGATGAGCACCTTCAACGCCGCCGCCTGATGCTTCCCGCGTTCCACGGTGAGAAGCTCATGTTTCATGAACTGACGATCGCCGAGATCGCCAATGCCGAGGTAGAAAGCTGGCCGCTGGAGCAGCCGTTCGCTCTGCTGCCGCGGATGCGCGCACTTACGCTGCAGGTGATTCTGCAGAGCATTTTCGGGGTTAGCGACCCTGAGGTTCTGTCGCTGATCGTCGAGGCGTTGGGTCGTGGCGCTGGCCTGACCGAGCTGCGCGAGGTGATCGATTCGCGGATGCTCGGCGAGATTGAGGCGCGGCGATCCGATCCGCATCTCGCTGAGCGCGGCGACATCCTCTCGATGCTGATCCTCTCTCGATTTGATGATGGCAGCGAGATTGATGACGTTGAGATTTGCGACCAGCTGTTCACGCTGCTTAACGCAAGCTTCGAGACAACCGCAACTTCGCTGGCCTGGACGCTCGATCTGCTCTTGCATGATCGTCCGGCGCTGCAGCGCCTACTGGCCGAGCTTGACGATGGTAAGAGCGACGAGTATCTGCGCTGCGTCGTTAAGGAATCGCTCAGACTGAGGCCGGTGCTGATGCTGGTCGGCCGCGAGCTGGCAGCCGACCTCCAGACAGAAACACTCTCGCTGCCAGCCGGAACGACGGTCAGAGCGGCAATCTGGCTGATCAACACACGCCCTGATCTCTACCCCGAGCCGCTCGCTTTTAAGCCCGAGCGCTTCCTTGAGAATCCGCCGACGACTTACGGCTGGCTCCCGTACGGTGGCGGCACGCGCCGCTGCCTCGGAGCGGCCTTCGCTGAACTCCAGATTCGTGTCGTGCTGCGATCGATTTTTAGCCTGCGGACGCTGGCCCCGGAGAGTGCAGAGCTAGAAGCTCCGAGGATGCGTGGCATTACTCTCACGCCGCCCAATGGCGTGCGCGTCATCGCATCGCCGCGCAGTTAGATGGCACGACACGCGGCTAGCGGGGATTACTCTGGCGCTGGCGGTACGAAGCCTTTGACGATCACGATGTCGAACGTTGCGTTGCCTTCACGGAGCGCAATCGCCGCTTGGTAGCCGTCGGACGCAAAGCATTCGCTTGCCGCTTCGTAGCTGGGGAACTCAATCACGAACGGCCGGCCCGGCGAGCTTCCTTCAACGACTTCAAATATGTCGCCGCGAGCTAGGACCTTGCCGCCAGCCTGAGCGATCACCGGGCCAGCCACTGAGGTGTAGTTCTGGAACTCGGCCGGGTCGGTCACAACTGCGGTAACGAGCCAGTAGCCCTTTTCTTCTGAAGACATTTAGTTGTGATCTCCGTTCGGTTGTCTTTCGCTCTTCGTGAACGAAATTTGACGATAGCGAGGCGGCGCCTTCTAGCGCGGAGGGAAGCGCGGCATTCCTGCAAAAACTACGTCAGTAGTATCCTTCTAACGATGAATCAGGAGTTTGACCGCAGGTCTTTTCTACTTGGCGTCTCGGCTTTGGCCGCGCTGTGCCCGATTGAGCTGCGAGCGCCGCTCCAGGCTGGACCCGCGAGCCGCGTAGCCCGGTCGAAGC
>JBAXGJ010000265.1:0-2388 GCA_037139475.1 Actinomycetes bacterium | reverse complement strand
CCCGGCCTCCCAGATCGCATCCCAGACAGCGCTGCCGTCCTCGGGGTTGCAGAAGACCTCGTAGCCAAGCTCTCCCGAATAACCGGTGCGCGAGACGATCACCGGGATTCCGTCGTAGTCGCCGATCCGCCCGATCAGGAAGCGGAACCACTTCAGCTCCTCAAACGGCGTCTGGGTTTCAGGCGCCCAGATGATCTGCTTCAAGATGTCGCGGCTAGCTGGGCCCTGAACGGCAACGTTGTGCAGCTCGTCGGTCGAAGGCTTCACAAAGACCTTCAGCTCAAGCTTCTCGGCAAGCTCCTTGAGCCAAACGCCGGTGTAAGGGTCGCCTCCGATGAAGCGGAAGTTGTCCTCGCCGAGGCGGAAGACGGTCGCGTCGTCGATCATGCCGCCGGTCTCGTTGCAGATCGCGGTGTAGACAACCTGGCCAACGGCGAGGCGTCGGATGTCACGCGTTACTGCCCACTGCATCAGCAGCTCAGCGTCGGGGCCAAGGATCTCCCACTTGCGCAGCGGCGAGAGGTCCATGATCACGGCCTTCTCGCGGCAGGCCCAATACTCAGAGATTGGGCCTTCGTTGTTGAAGCAGGTCGGCAGCCAGTAGCCGCGATAGTCGACGTGCGTGCTGGTTAGCGCTGAGATGCGCTCGTGGAAACCGGTCTCTTTTGTCATCACTGGCCTTGCCTCGGGGGTTACGCGATGGGCTATCGCCATCGAAAACTTGTTCTCTGGTTCATAGACGCGAACATGGATGTCGCTGATCTCCCAGCCGTTCGCCGGGTCGATGTCATCGGGGCAGGCAGACGAGCAGCAGACGAGATCTGTAAGAGCTCGCATCAGCACGTAGTCGCCTGGGCGCGACCACGGTTCGTCGGCCGTAATCTGCAGGTCGGCGTCGAAGCCGGTGTTGAAGAAGAAGTTGATCGCCGGCCAGCCGTTGCGCGGCGCGACTGGGAACTCTTCAAGGCTGCCGTTGAAGTTCTCCGAGCAGCTGATGTGGCCGAAGTAACCCATGTCCTCGTAGTACTTCTTCGTGCAAGCCAGGGCGAAGCTGTCGTGGCGACCGACGGTGTCTTGAACCATCTCGAGCAGCGGATCAAGGTCGTTGTCGAAGTACTTGCGATGGAGGCCGGGCTGCGGGTAAGCGTTGCCCATCAGGCTGCGCGTCGCGGTCGAATCGAGCCCACGCTCAAGCCCCTTCTGCAGCTTCGCCTCGTTGAAGGCGAGAAAGTCTGAGCATTGGCGCCCTTTGACGTCGATCACTTGGATGAACTCGCCCTTCTTGACCGTGTACGAGGTTGCTGTCGCAGCCTCAACGCGGAAGTCGAGCTTCGGCTCAGCGAGCGGCGCCGGCAGTTCCATTTCGGGATCCTCATGTGGCACGGCGCGGTTGATCTCAACATCGATCGCCGAGGCCGGGTGGGCGCCATCGATAACGCGGCCCGCCGGCGCGGCGACGACGATCACAACTTCGCGCTCGGCCGTGAAGCTCTGCGAGTTACCGGGCGGCGAGTCGACGCCGAAGAGAACTACGGCGTTGGCCTCCGACGGATCAAGGCCGCGGGCGTGAAGAGCGCCTAGGAAACTGTCGCCCTCGGCCTTGGCAACCAGTTCGCGCAGGACGCTGGCTGGTGCATCGGCCTTGGCGCCGAGCGCGCCCGCATCGTCGCGGCCATCGGGCGAAAGAACGGTCAGCTCGGCCTGCTGGCTGCCGTCGTTGTCGACGATCGTGACGCGATCGTCGGGCTGGATCAGCAGAACCGTCGCCCCGCCCGGTCGCACCCAGTGCGACTCAAAGGCGGGGTCGTACGGCTTTAGCCCGGGAACGAGAAGCGTCGGCCTTCCAGTCCCGGTGGCCATTAGCGCGCCTCCCGCTCCCGATCAGGCCTTGACAGGCTCGTTAGCAGCGTCCTTCTCAGCCTGCTCAATCAGCTGCGCAGCAAGCTCGCGCTTGCCGTCGCTGTCGAGCTTCTTGATCTCGTTCTCAACGGCGCGGTTGTTGTAGCTCTGGTTCCAGTAGTCGAGCGACTCGAAGCCGAGCAGCACGGCCTTGCCGACGAACTGGCGCAGGACCTCGTTGGTCGGGCCCATCACCCAGCCGGCCTTGGCGTCGCGTAGGTAGCGCTCCATCTCCATGTCGCGCTTGTAGGCCGAGCCGCCGCAGGCGTGCAGCATCTTGTCGACTACATGGGCGGCGTTCTTGGCTGCCTCGAACTTGATCTGCCAAGCCCAGTGCAGGAAGTCGGTGCGGGCAGTCTCACCGAGCGCGAGAACACGCGTGTTGTCCTCAGTCACCTTGTCGAACGCCTGAGCGACCGAGAGCGTGAACATGCGGCAGGAGTTGGTGTCCATCAGGCACTCGCCGACGTAATCCTGAATCGTCGGGTA